>NZ_BNED01000001.1 GCF_016755875.1 Streptomyces spororaveus
GATGACCTCTGCGAGATGCTCGCCGAGCAGACGCCGGCATGTGGCCGCGCGCGAGAGGCCCTGCTCTCGGGAGGCGCCTTCGATGTCTGGGAGGGCCTGGTCCCCGCCGACCGGCACTTCCACGCCTACCGGACCCGCAGCCGGGTCGCACAAAGGCACGGGCAGGTGACCCTCGGCCTCGATGAGACGGTCGACATCCGCGAAGGCGCAGGGGACAAACTTCTTCGCAGCGGCTTGATCAGGTCGGCAGATCGGGTATGGACGTTCACGCTCTTTCTCAACGCCGCCGCCACGACGGTGCTGGCCTGTGCTGGCGTCGCCCGCACTTCACACGACGGGTACTGACGGAAGCTGAACGATCAGCTGGCCAACTACAACGCTCAGTGGCCAAGTAGAACGCTCAGTCACACGGGTGACCTGTCTCAGCGAAGTTTGGTGAGTCTCATCGAAGTGTGACCATCAGGGTGGAGCGGTTTGTCCTGGCCGGGTACAGACGTCATGATCGCGGGATGGCTGAAGAGATGGTTGTCGAGAAGACCTGGCGGCTCATGCTGGAGGGGCATCCCACGGCGCGACGGGGAGAGCCCGCAGTCATAGAGGCCGCCTATGCCGAACCTCGGCTGCGGGCCTTGTTCCCGTTTCCGAGCCACGGGGCGCTCACCTTTCACCGCAACACGCAGTTCCCATGGAGCAACGACCTGCCGTTCATCGTCGGCGACGCGCAATCGTGCATCGTGTACGCGCCACTGGGTGCGTCGCCGCGTGTCTTGGGCGAGTCACTCACACCGAATGAGGCGGCCGCGTTGGTGGTGGCCCACCTGCCGCACGACTGCGGGCCAGCCTTCGATGGACCGTGGCCCCCAGCGGAGAGCTCCACCAACTGAACCAGCCGCAAGGCAGCAGCCGCCGTTCCGGTCAAACTTCGATGAGACGGGTCAACAGGACAGGGTCGATGAAGGCGTGGGCACTCGCCGAGGAAATCGAACACGTGTTTCACTGGTGGGGTGAGACCACCGTTCCGCTTCCCCGAGGATCTGATCACGCTCCGACGGGCGTGGCAGCAGACGTACGCCGAACTCGCGCAGGTCCCCACCGGGGCCGGTACGACCGCGCTGCGGCGTCGGCTGATCGCCCTCTCCGGAACGCTGTGCACCCATCCCCACTGGGCGGCCCCCGCCGCCTGGCGGACCGGCGGCGTCGAGCTGCGGCGCGCCGCCCACACCTCGATATCGACAGAAGGGGAAGGTGCAGCATGAGCGAGCAGACCACTACCAAGCCCCGCCCGCAGGTCGCCACCTGGGCAGCCGGCCAGACCGGCCCCTGCGCCCGGTGCCACACCTCCACCTGCCGCTACGGGGTGGGCGGGAACCCGCTCTGTGCGCCCTGTAAGCAGGCCCGGCAAGAGCTGCTGGCCTGCTCCTGACCGTGTCCGATGCCTCTCCGTCGGCCCCGATCACTTTGGTCCTGCCCGACGGGCAGGCCATCGAGCGGGTCCGGCTCTACGAACGCCAGCAGCTCGACTCCGGGCTATGGATGTACCGCATCGGCGTCCCTCTGTGGCAGACGGCCGCCGGGGGCGGCGTCGAGCCGGCCGAGTACGGCACCTGGGTCACCTCCGAGCAGCTGCGCCCCCTCCCCGGGGTCGATCTGGGCGGCATCCCGGCCCACCCGCGCACCCGTACCTCGGCGCCGACCCGGTGGGCATGGCTGCTCGACGGCCGCACCCACGGCCAGCCCGCCACCGTCCACGCCGAAGGCTGCTCCGGCGCCACCGACCGCGCACACCCGCTCGGCACCACTCAGGCACTCGACGTGCTCGCACGCCCCGGCACCGTCGCCTGCACCGTGTGCGACGCGGCCGAGGCCCTGCTGCCGATCCTCACCCACGGCAACTACTCTGACCCCGACGGGGCCCAGACCGTCGGGGACCCGCTGTAGTCGTGGCGCACGTAGCCGCGGCCGTCGCCGTGCCAGTCCAGGAACAGCACCGAGTCGCCGAGCGCGGCCGCGCCGGCCCGGTGGCTGATGGTCGCGGTCCGGTAGGTGCCGGTGTGCTTCCCGCTGGACGTGCTGTCCTCCAGCCGCGCCTCCAGCTGGGGAAAGTCCCGCTCGGCCAGCACGGGGTCGGTGCCCTCGCGGGACTGTTTGATCTGCACCCGCAGCTTGGCCCCGTCGAAGATCGTCGGGGTCGTCCACGGGGTAGAAACTCGCCCCGTCCCAGCGCACTTCGGCGTACGCGTACACGGTGCCTGTGGACCAGGTCCGCGCCAGCCAGCCGCGGGCGCCACCACCCGAGGACCGCCGGGCCCGTCACCGCCGCCGCGACCCCGGCGGCCGACAGGACACCGGTGCCGGCGGCCGCCACCGACCACCAGCCGCTCCAGGCCGCCACCACGGACGCCGGGACGACCAGACGAACCGACGCACGGGCCACGCCAGGCCAGCAGGATCACCGTCCGGCGCCGGCCGCGATGGTGCGCAGCACCATGTGCTGCTGCTTCCCAGGGGCATCCCGGGCTCCGGCGGCGAGCTCGGCGGCCGTACGGTCACGCACCACCTCCTCCCCCGCGCACCACCAGCTGGCCGACGAGGAGGGGTCACTGGGCTTGATGTCTCGGCCAGCCAGTAAGCGCACCAGCACCGCGTCCCCGGCCCGCCGCGGCTCCGACACGTCGGACCGGCCAGAGCGGGCCCGGTCCTTCTGCCGCTGCTGCGCCAGCGCACCCGCCACGAATGCCGACCATCACGGCCGGCGCTGCCGCCTTCGCCAGTTCCTCGGCCGCCCACGCCCACAGATCCCCGTACACCCGCCGCCCCGCCCTTCCAGCAAAAGGACAGACCAGTCCTCATTCAAAGCAACGAGGGCAGACCGCAGCAGAAACCCCCGTGCGTCGAGGCGACCGGGGGTTTCCGTGTACCAGTCAGGCAGCCTTACGACCGACGGCTCGTGGGCGCGAGCCGGATATCACCGCGGCGCCTGCCTCATGTCTGCACGGCATACAGCATGTTGGACCCGTCGGAGAGGTACGCGACTCCGTCGGCGACCACCGGCGAGGACGCCGGGCTGTTACCTAAAGGGTGGACCCAGTGCTGTAGCCCGGTATCCGCCTGCAACGCGAAGAGCTGAAAGCCGAAGGCGACGTAGACGATGCCGTTGGCCACCACAGGCGAGAGCACCTCATTCAAACCGATTTCGTAGGACCAGCGTTCGCGTCCCGTGGCCGCATCAACCGCATACAGCTTGGGCATCACGTCCCTATCTGTGATTTTCGCGACCCTTGCGCTTGCGAGGTAGACGATGCCATTGGCCACCGCTGGCGACGAGCGCAAGCGGGCCTTGGTGTGGAATGACCAGCGCTCCCGCCCGGTATCCGCGTCCACCGCGTGGAGCTTGCCGTTGTCACTGCCGACGTAGACGACGCCGTCGACCACCGCAGGCGACGAGCGCACCTTCCTGCCCGTGGCGAAGGACCAGCGCTTCTCGCCGCTCCTCGCGTCCACCGCGTACAGCCCACCGTCGTCACTGCCGAAGTACACGATCCCCTCGACCACCGTCGGCGACGAGCGCACCATTCCACCGGTGGTGAACGCCCAGTGGGGCTCCCCGGTTTCCGCGCTCACGGCATGGAGCCCGCGGTCGTCGCTGCCGACATAGACGACTCCGCCGACCACCGCAGGCGACGAGCGCACCGTTCCACCGGTGGTGAAGGACCAGCGCTTCTCACCCATCCTCGCGTCCACCGCGTACAGCCCACCGTCGTCACTGCCGAAGTACACGATCCCCTCGACCACCGCCGGCGACGACCACGCCCTGCCGCGGGAGGTATAGACCCAGCGCTGCTCCCCACTCGTCACATCCACCGCATACAGGGCGCCGCTGCTGCAGTAGACCAGGCCGTCGGACGCGGCTGACCCCCGGTACCTCTCCCTAGGGGTGGCCCAAAAGCCCGTGGGGGTGCAGGCGTAGGACCACTTCCTCGAACCGCGTAGGCGCCGGCCGGGCCCCCCAGGCACGGTGGCCCGTGTGTCCGGCACGGGCGAGGGGGGATCGTTCCGCTGAACGAGCTGGGCGATCTGGTCAGGCATCCAGCTTGGCTCTGTGAGCAGAAGTGTGGGGCGGAGGGGCTGCCCCTTTCCGTCCTTGCCGCGAGAGCCGGTCAGCTGGTCGAGCAGTGTGGCCACGGTCGGACGCTGATCGGGCTCCTTGGCCAGGCAGGCGGCGACGACATCACGAAGTTCACCAGGGAGGGCATCAAGGCTGGGCTCTTCCTGGACGGTACGGATGCACAGCGCGGTCGAGCTGCCAGAACCGAACGCGTTGACGCCAGTGGCCGTGTAGGCCAAGACCGCTCCCAGGGCAAAGACATCGCTGGCCGGGGTCACCGCCCGGTCGAGGAGCTGTTCCGGAGACATGTAGCCGGGGGTGCCGATCAGCACGCCGGCCCGGGTCAACGTACTGGCCTCCATGGCGACCGAGATACCGAAGTCGATGATCCTCGGTCCGTCCGCGGCGAGAAGCACATTGGACGGCTTGAGATCACGGTGGATGACCCCGGCCGCGTGGATGACCTCGAGTGCCTCAACCATGCCAGCGGCCAGGTCGAGCACCGAGTGAAGTGGCCATGGACCGTGAGCGGCGAGTGCCTCACCGAGGGAGGGGCCCGGCACATAGACGGTCGCCATCCAAGCTGGCGAGCCGTCCGGGTCGGCGTCGATCACACCGGCGGTGAAGGCGCCATTGACCCGTTGAGCCGCCGTCACTTCTCGCTTGAAACGTCGCCGGAACTCGCCATCCCCAGCCAGCTCCGGACGCACTACTTTCACGGCAACCGGGCGCCCGCCGGGCGAGCGCCCGAGGTACACCCGGCCCATTCCTCCGGAGCCCAGACGCGCCACGATCTTGTAGCGCCCCACCTGCTGCGGGTCCTCCGGGCCCAATGGGTCCAACGCTCCCACCCCACACCCCCTTCAGGCTCCCCCTTGGGAGCCGCTGTCCGACCCCGCCACCACTTCCACACAAGACGCAGTCCGTTGCCTGGTATATCCCTGACGGTGTGCACATCAAGCGATGAAATTGTTGGCAGCAGCCGCACGGTGTCTCCCCCTCCGAGTGCTGTCTCACACCTGCCCTCGACCCGCCCCGTGGGCCCTACGGGCGGGAGATCTGGAGGCACTCGGCATAGACAAGCCCCCCCCCTGCAGCGTTGCGCAGGGGGCCGGATGGTTCGGGTGGGTGGTGGTGTCACCAGCCGTGGATGAAGGCGGCGGCCTCGGCGGCGTTGTCGGCGACTCCGACGGGCAGCCATTCGCCGGACTCGTCGTCGAGCTCGAAGAGGACGCGGGGGGGCGTCGGGGGCGAGGTGCGCGGCTCGGCCGCGAGCCGCCGGGTCCAGGGGTTCGGCGCGGCGGCGTCCTGTGATCTGCCTGTCGGACTCGCGCTGGCGGTCAGGGATGCGCCCGCATCCGCAGCGCGAAAGCCATCCGCTGGGGCGGACGCTTCCTCACCGACGCAGCCTGACCCCAAACCGGTGAACCTATGCGGTCAGAGCACTAGAGCTGGGCACGGCAGCCAAGAAGCGGGATCGGCTGCGGCCGCCGCAGTTCTGGTCCTACGGTGGCCAGGTCAGCGCGAGCATGCGTCAGGTGCAGGTACGTAGGGGTGGGTGCGGTGGATATTCCTCTGGTGGATGCGGTGGCTGCGGTACGCGACGAACTGCTGTCGGCGGCGGCTCAAGTCGGCGCGGATCCTGGGGTGGTATTCGCGGTGGGTCCGGTAGAGATGGAGTTCGAGGTCGAACTGCGGGCGGACGCGAAGGCGAAGGCCGGGTTCAAGCTGTGGGCGGTCGGGGCGGAGACCGAGGCCGGCCTCTCGCGCGGCCGTACCCACCGCGTCTCCTTCACTCTCACCCCCAAGCGTCCCGACGGCGGCGACCTGCTCGTCAGCTCCGCGCAGGAGCGCCCGGAGGGGCCCGGCGACGTGTCGGGGCGCATCCCGGACTGACGGTGGCGCGGTCCGGTCGGCACGACCGGACCCAGGCGGGGTGGTCGGGACCAGGTGTCGGGACCGGGGTGGGGTAGGAAGTGGAACAGCTGAGGGTGACCGCGGTGACCGGGCCGAAAGGCCCGGGGTCGGGGTACGCGGTCGGGGGCCGCCTGGTTCTGACCTCCGCGCACGTCACCGGCCCGGCTGGTGGCCGCGTGCAGGTGTTCCACCCGGGTGGCGGCGGCAGCGCGGGCGGAACCGTGGTGTGGGCCGGGACGCCGGGCGGGCGTGACGACGCGGCGCTCGTCCTCGTCGATGGCTCCCCGCACTGGCGGCCGCCAGCCGCGCCGGTCCTGTGGGGGCGCCCTGACACCAAGCGCCCGGGCACCTCCTGTGAGACCTGGGGTGTGCCGGACGAGGCCCAACGCCCAGGCAGGCCGGTCGAAGCCGCGCACTTGCACGGGGAAGTGAACCCCGGCAGTGGCTTCGTCGGCAACCAATACGTCATGGACCTGCGCACCCCCGCCGCCGGATGGCCGGGCGACGGAACCTCGCCCTGGTCGGGCCTGTCGGGGGCGGCTGTGTTCTGCGACCGCTACCTGACCGGTGTCGTCGCCTCCGACCGCCAGCACTCCGACCACAGCCGGCTCAACGTCGTCCCCTCCTTCGTCCTCCACCACGACCCCGCCTTCCGTACGGCTCTGGCCGATCATGGCGGCGGCCCGCAGGTTGCGCTGGAGGCGGTGGAGTTCCAGGACCTCGCCGACCCCACCACCCGGCCCGCCGCTCGGCCGGCCCTGGTGACACCGGCGGCCCTGCTGGAGGCCGGACGCCACCCCCGGCACCAGCCCGTTCAAGCTCCTGCTCCTGGCCCGCACCGCCGGCGACTGGTGGCAGCAGGCTGCCACCTCCACCCGCCAGGCCGAGGACCATCTCGCGACCGCCCGCACCAACCTCCTTACCCCTCTGGAAGACAAGCCCGACCGGCGCGCCGGCCACTACCTCGACGCCGCCCGCGCCCTCGCCACCGCACTCCCGGCTGTCCCAGGCCTCGCCGGCCACGACTGGACCGCGGCCGCCACAGCCCTGCAGCCGCCACGGCACCTCGGCGAAGACGACGCCTACGGCAACGCGCTCACCCTCCACATGACCGCCCTCGCCGACCTCCTCGACACCGCACGGACCGAACCCGCGGACAGCACCGCAGGAGAAGAGGACGTACGGGACGTCGAGGACCGGCTGCTCGGCCACGAAGCCCGGTACTGGCAGGCCAGCGCCGCGGCCCGCAGCCTCACCCCCGGCCTGGGCATGGACACGCTGAAGACTGCGCTCGCAGCAGCCCACCTCACCGGTGCCGCCGACCGTGAACACGCCGACGTCCTGTGGCAGCGTCTGCCCGCGCTCGCGGACCAACCCCGCGACCGCCGCAACCAGGTCACCGCCTGGCTCGCCGCCCTCTACCCCGCCACCACGTCGCGCAACGGTCCACCGTGGGGCGCCCTGCAACCCGACCGCCTCGCCGAACGCCACACCGGCCGCACCCTAGACGCCGACCCGTACCTCGCCGACCAGCTCCTCGACGGAGTCGGCGGCACCCAGGCCGAACAACTCCTCACCGTCTACAGCCGCGCCGCCGCTCACCCCGCCTTCCGAGGCAGGCTCGACACCCACCTCACCGACCTCTGTATTCGCCACCACCGGCAACTCAGCCCGCACATCGTCACCACCGCCACCCGCACCGACCACCCCACCCCACTCACCAACGCCCTCGACACCATCACCACCGACCCCGCAACCACCCTCGACGACCTCAACGCGCTGCACGGCCGATTCCCCCGCACCAGCCACCGTCTCGCCACCACCGCCGCCCGCCTCGCCACCACCCTCACCCGCCGCTACCGCTCCCTGGCCGAGGCGAACCCCGACGCCTACCTGCCTGACCTCGCCAGCGCCCTCAACAATCTCTCCGTCTGTCTGGGTGCGGTGGGGCGGCGCGACGAGGGACTGGCCACCGTCCAGGAAGCCGTCACAATCCGCCGCTCCCTGGCCGAGGCGAACCCCACCGCCTACCTGCCCGACCTCGCCAGCGCCCTCAACAATCTCTCCGTCCGTCTGGGTGCGGTGGGGCAGCACGACGAGGGCCTGACCGCCGCCCAGGAAGCCGTCGATCACTACCGCTCCCTGGCTGGGGCAAACCCCACCGCCTACCTGCCCGACCTCGCCATGACCCTCAACAATCTCTCCGTCCGTCTGGGTGCGGTGGGGCAGCACGACGAAAGCCTGACCGCCGCCCAGGAAGCCGTCGATCACTACCGCTCCCTGGCCGAGGCGAACCCCGACGCCTACCTGCCCGACCTCGCCAGCGCCCTCAACAATCTCTCCATCCGCCTGGGTGCGGTGGGGCGGCGCGAGGAGGGCTTGACCGCTGTCCAGGAAGCCGTCACAATCCGCCGCTCCCTGGCCGAGGCGAACCCCGAGCTCTTCGGACCAGCCCTGCAACAGTCCCTGGACACGACGGCCTGGCTAGAAGGGCTCGAACCGTAAGCCCGGAGTCGGTCGCAAGGCGATCACCTTCTCAGGGAGTCAGGTGGTGCCCCCGGGGCGCCCTCCCCGGGGGTGCTCCGCTGCTGCGGCAATGGCGTCGACCAGCCTCCAGAGCGGGAGCAGCGGGGGCGACATGGAGCAGCAGGTAGGCGCTTCCACCCTCCAGGGGTGTACCAGTTTCCCGACGTAGACGGTGTCATCCGCGTCGGGCACGGCGGCCCGTACCCACTCCTCGGTTCGGGGGATCCACGCGAGGCTGGCGGCGAACTCCAGCTCGCCCTGGTGGGGGATTCAGCGGCGTTCTTCGTGCGCGGCGAGCAGGGTCGTGGCGTATCGCTCCACTACCCGCCATGCGAGGTCGGCGGGTCCCATGTCCGTCTTCCCCCGGCTGGGCTGGCCGGAGTGGCAGGGCTAGCGCAGGTCGACCCGGCGGGGAATTCCGGAGGCCGGGTGGAAGGTGACCGGAAGGATCGGAATCGGCGAGGACTGGGTCTTCGCCCGGGCACGGGTGGCAGTGCGGGGCGGCCGCAACCAGGCGGAGCGCCCTGGCACCGGGCATGCGGGAGATCGGGGTCTTCACCGGTGTCGAACGACCGTAATTCCCACTGGTGAGGTGGATGCCGTCCTCCCCGTGGAACCTGACGAAGACGCAGAGTCTGTGCCAGCTCTCCATGTCCTCCACCGGGGCCCCTGTGCTCCCATTCCAGATCCACGGCATCGGCCCTGTGCTTGGTCGCCGTGGGGAGCAGTTCCCCGCTACGGGTCTCGACCACGGCTGAACACCGGTTGGGCCCCGGGTCGGGCCCAACCGTGTTCCGCGCCGTGGCATCTCGGGTTCAGGCCAGCCGGGATCCGAGGCGGAAGCGCATCTCCCCTGCGGCACGGCGTACCTCCTCGGGCTGACCGTCATTGTCGAGTACTCCGAGGAGGACCATCAAAGCCCTCGCCTCGTCCCCGCTGATCAGCTTCAGGCGCGGCTCGGTGACCCCGTCGAGGAGCACGTCCAGCATCTCGTCCATGCCCGGAACAACGCCGGGCCGGCTGGGGCGTCACCCCGACCGGCCCAACACCGTGACGCCCCAGAGGACCTCGTAACCGCGTGCCGCGTGCGGGGGGCCGTCTCTGCGCCGCCGGCGTCCTGCGCTACACGGCTCCCGCCTCCCCGGTCAGCTCGTCTCCTCCTCCTCGTTGTCGGTGCGGGCGGCGTTGCGGGCGCGCCGGATCTCCAGGCCGACGCTGAAGGCCGAGGCGAGGATGGTAAGGATGTCGGCAGCGGCGGACAGGGTGTCCATGGGTATCTCCCCCTTGGGTGTCGGCACCACGGTGGTGCGGCACGGAGCAGACCTTGGGGGCGAGTTGGGTTGTACGGACCCCGTGGGCCGAACAACGCAGGTAGATTCCGGACAGGACGGCCGTTGTCCCGAACGGACCGAACCGGGGACCAGCAGATCGGCTCAAGGGGTGCGGGTGGCGGGGAAGAAGCCGGGACGTAAGTGGCGCGATCTGCCTACGACCACCGCTCCGGAGGTGCGCCGGCTCGCCGAGTTCCTACGCGCCCGGGTGGACGAGTCGGACAAGACACTCAGAGACCTTGAGCCTGCGGTCCAGAACTCGTCCTCGGTGATCAGCACATATCTGGGCGGGAAGATCCCCACCCAGCGTTTCGTCACCGCCCTGGTCGCCGCGACGGCCCCGCCGCAGTTGCGGGAGAAGCACACCGGTGAGGCGCTGCGGCTGCTGGAAGCCGCTCTGCATCCACCGCGCCGCCCGGCCGGCGGCCCGCAGACCGGCTCTGTGCCGGGGGCAGTGATAGACGTCGCTGCGGTCCAAGCCCAGCATCTGGAAACCTACGCGCATCTGACGCGGGCGCTGGAGCAGCACAATGAGGTGCGACAGGCAGCCGCGAACTCCGAAAAGCTGGTGTGGGTGCTGTACGGGATGGTCGGCAAGCTCCAGGAGCGCGTCATCCATCTCACCGAGGAGCGGGACCGTTTGGGCGAGGGGTCCGAAACCTCCGAACGCAAACTCACCCGGGCGCTCGGACAGCAGGACCGGGCCGAGCGCGAACTCGCCCGGGCCCGGGAGAAGCAGCGCGAGGCCGAGGAACTCGCCGCCCGCCTGCAGGAGAAGATCGACCAGCTGACCGGGGAACTCGCCCGGCTCCGCCCCGACACCCTGGAGCAGCTGCCCGTACTCGTTTCCGTCCCCGCCGGGGATCCGCCGGACGGCGAGGACCCCGAGGGCGACGATATCGAGGCCGCGCTGGCCAGGGCTTCGGCCGTGAACGACAACGACAGCGACACCGTCGCCCGGATCACCACCGCACTCGAAACAAGCGCCGTCCCGAACAACGCTGTGACCAGCCCGAACGCCATGAACAACTACGCAGCCACCCTCGCCTCCCGCCATGAGCAGGCCCGGATGATCGGCCGGGCCGGAGACCCGCAGACCGCACGGGACCTCCACTTCGACCTCGTCACCGACGCCACCCGCGTCCTCGGCCCCGACCACCCGGACACCCTCCAGGTCCGCAACAATCTGGCGCACTGGACCGGCGAGGCCGGAGACCCGCAGACCGCACGGGACCTCTTCACCGACCTCATCCCCGACGACACCCGCGTCCTGGGACCGGACCACCCGGACACCTTGTTCGCCCGCCACAACCTGGCGCACTGGACCGGCGAGGCCGGAGACCCGCAGACCGCACGGGACCTCCACTCCGACCTCATCCCCGACCGAACCCGCGTCCTCGGCCCCGACCACCCGGACACCCTCGCCTCCCGCCATGAGCACGCCCGGATGATCGGTCTGGCCGGAGACCCGCAGACCGCACGGGACCTCCACTCCGACCTCGTCACCGACCGAACCCGCATCCTCGGCCCCGACCACCCAAACACCCGCATCTCCCGCCACAATCTGGCGCACTGGACCGGCGCGGCCGGAGACCCGAAGACCGCACGGGACCTGTACTCCGACCTCGTACCCGACAACACGCGCGTCCTCGGCCCCGACCACCCGGACACCCTCAATGCCCGCCATGAGCACGCCCGGATGATCGGTCTGGCCGGAGACCCGAAGACCGCACGGGACCTCCACTTCGACCTCGTACCCGACGACACCCGAGTCCTCGGCCCCGACCACCCGGACACCCTGATCGCCCGCCACAACCTGGCGCACTGGACCGGCGAGGCCGGAGACCCGCAGACCGCACGGGATCTCCTGACCGACCTCATCCCCGACGTCACCCGTGTCCTCGGCCCTGACCACCCGGACACCCTCGCCTCCCGCAATGAGCACGCCCGGATGATTGGCCGGGCCGGAGACCCGCAGACCGCATGGGGCCTCTTCACCGAGCTCGTCACCGACCGAACCCGCATCCTCGGCCCCGATCACCTGCACACCCTGATCGCCCGCCACAACCTGGCGCACTGGACCGGCGAGGCCGGAGACCCGCAGACCGCACGGGGCCTCCTGACCGACCTCATCCCCGACGTCACCCGCGTCCTCGGCCCCGACCACTCACGTACCCTCCTCGCCCGCCAGGCGTTGCTCCACTGGGGTAGTCGGGTCTGACAGCCGGGGCAGCGCCCCGTGCTCGGAGAGCCCCGGTCCAGGGGTCAGCCGTCGAGCAGGCCCGCCGTAGAGGCCCCACTCATCGAGGCCGCCGTAGATGCGAGCTTCAAGGCATTGAGGTGCTCAAGGCTGACGGCCTCACCGCGGTAGAGGGCGATGAGTGAGTCCGCGCTCCGCCACCGGGTGTCAGTCATGCGCTGAATCTCAGGTACTTGCTCGTCCCCGTCGAGGTCAAGGGAGGCGACGGCCTTGCCAGTGATTCTCGTGATGGTCTTGGCCCAGCGTCTTGCATGGGTGGCCAGGGCCAGCGATTCCACCCTCCCGTCCGTACTGGCATGCAGCGGTGCCCAACGGGACGCGTGGATGCCGGACTCGCCACCGGGTCCGATGACGAATCCGTATCTTCCGCCGGAAGCCACAGGGTGAGGAATAGCGCGCAGCTGAAGTGCCGCCTCTCCACAAGTAGAACCAGAATGCGAGGGGGGTAGTGGCCGTCTGACATGCGCAGTCGCCGTGCGCTGCCATGGTTTGGTGCCGCCGCCGTGGCGATGATCGCGGCGGGGATCACGTGCCCCCTTACGACTGTGCTTCTGAGAGGCCACAGGTGATGCGCCAGACCTCGCTGGGGCCGATTGCCCTGGAGTCGGTGCGGACGGGCTCGCCTGGGAGGCTGCCACCGCCGTTCACACCGGTGAGGTAGTAGCCGTTCCAGGTCCTGATGGCGTACAACCCCTGCCCGCCGGTCGGCACCAGCGCAAACAGTTCCCAGTCGCGGACCGCTGTACGGTCCGCGTACATCGCTTTGGACGACAACCCGCCGCCGCTGACGGCTCCGATGTAGTGACCGTTCGCCGTCTTGATTCCGTAGTTGACGGTCGAGGAGTCGTTGCTGGGCGCGGCCACGAGTGTGAAGCGCTCCCACGTGCTGGGGACCGTGGCGCCGAGTTGCAGCGCGTTCATTTCAAGGCCCCCGCTGTTGACGGCCCCGAGGTAGCCACTGGTGGAGTTCGACTTGATCGTGCAGTACGGCGACGTGTCGATCACTGCGGTGGTTACCGGTTGGGCCGTGTCGCTGGGGTGATGTGACTGCGCGGCCACGGCCCAAGCAACGCCGCCCGCGACCAGGCACCCGATGGCGAACGTTGCCGTGAGTTTCAGGGCGCGGGCGCGGATCTTCGGTTCTGAAGGGATCTCGGGGTCATCGGGTGACACTCGCACGACGGGGTCGGCCTCGTCGGGCGGCGGCTCAACCGGCGGGGTTGCCATCAGCGTCTTCTGGGCTTCCCGTCCGGCCAGCAGCGCCTCGGCCTCCACGAGGGTCAGCCGCTGGTCCGGGTCCTTGTCAAGGAGTCCCGTGATCAGCGTCGTGAGCCGGCCAGCGTTCACCGGGGCTGGCGGCTGGAAGGCGTTGACCGCGTTGATGGTCGCCATCAACGAGTCTCGACGGAAAGGGGACACGCCCTCGATGGCCTGGTACAGGGTCACACCCAGGGACCACAGGTCTCCCGCTGGTAACAGCTTGTCATCGAACCGCTCGGGAGCCATGTACTGCGGGGCGCCGACCACGGTACCGGTGAATGTGATCTTGGTGTCCGTCTGGTGCTTGGCGATGCCGAAGTCGGTGAGCCAGATGTGACCGCCGTCGTCGATCATGATGTTGTCAGGCTTCACGTCCCTGTGGATGATTCCGGCCCCGTGGGCGGCCCGTAGGGCCGCAAGCACGCCTTCGGCGATGGCGACGGCACGCTCGACCCCGATCGTCCCGTCGCGTTCCAGCACTGCAGCCAAGGATCGGCCCCTCACCAAATCCATGACTATCCACGGTACGCCGTCATGCACGACGACATCGTGAATCGCCACGATGTTCGGGTGGGAGCGCAACGCGACCGCGTGCTGGGCCTCCTTCTTCGCATACGCGAGCGAGACGTGAATCTGCTCGGGAGTCGCCTGCGGGTCCAGGGTGACCTGTTTGAGGGCGACATCAACCCCTAAGTTGGTGTCACGGGCATGCCAGATCTCTCCCATCCCGCCCGCAGCGATGCTCCGGATGAGGGCATAACGCCCGCCGATCAGAACACCCTCGGATACATCCCCCACGATCCCCACCCCTTAGGTATAGAACGCTCACAGGGTAGTCATCGCGGGCCCGTGCGGTCCCGTCCACGTCAGCTCCTCCGCCGGCGTTGCCGACTTCCTCCAGCATCGGTCCGGGCGTCACCCCGAATGCGATGCGATCCTTTGCCCCGCCCAGACCAAGGGGACGCGTAGCACAACGCTGGAATACCGCCTCTTCACCAGTACGGGGACTGCGTGGAGGCGGCCGAGTACGGCACGTGCGTCACCGCTGAGCAGCTGCGGACGGGGTCGCGCCGTGCGGCGATGGCTAGGTAGTGGGGAGGAGGTCGGCGACGAGGACGGCGAATTCCTCGGGGTCGAGGATGCGGATGCCCAGTTCTTCGGCCTTGGTGCGCTTGGAGCCTGCCTTCTCGCCCGCCACCACGAGGGTGGTGCGCTTGGACACCGACGACGATGCCTTGCCGCCGGCCCGCTCGATCAGCTCGTTCATCTCGTTCCGGGACAACACCGCAAGGGCGCCGGTCATGGCCCCGGTCACCACGACGGCCTGTCCAGCCAGCGGGCCGCCCGCCAGGTCCTCGGCGTCGTTCCCGTCGGTCGCGGGCTTCTGCGGCTCGGTGACCTGCGTGCCGACCTGCTGAGCCTGGAGCCTGTCGAGGAGCGGAACGAGTTCGACGAGCTCGGCCGCAATGACGCGGGCCTTTTCGGTGCCGATGCCGTCGACCCCGGCCAGCATGTCCGCGTCGGCTGCCCGGATCGCGGCCATCGAGCCGAAGTGCGCGGCGATCCGGCGGGACATCGTGCGCCCGGTGCCGCGGACCCCGAGGGCGCAGAACACGCGGCTCAAGGCAGCCCCGCGGGCGGTTTCGATCGCGGCCAGGAGGTTGGCGGCGCTGGTCTCACCCATCCGCTCCAGACCGAGGAGCTGCTCGCGGGTCAGTGTGAACAGGTCGGCGATGTCCTTGACCAGGCCGGCCTCCACCAGCTGGATCGCGCGTGTGCCGCCGAGGCCTTCGATGTCGAGCTGGTCCCGGCCGGCCGCGTAGATCACCGAGGCCACGGTCTGGCAGCTCCGGCCGCGTACGCACCGCCACCGCTGCTCTGAGGTGTCGATCGCGTCGCCGCAGCGGGGGCATTCCTCGGGGAAGGCGATCGGGATTTCGGCGCCGGTGCGCTGGTCGGCCAGCGGTGCCTCGACGCGGGGGATCACGTCGCCGGCCCGGTACACGAACACCTGGTCGCCGATCATGAGCCCGCGGCGGGTGATGTCGGAGGGGTTGTGGAGCGTGGCGTAGGTGACCGTCACCCCGTCGATGATCACGGGCTCCAGGACGGCGCGCGGGGCGATGATCCCGGTCCGGCCGACGTTCCACTCCACCGCCAGCAGACGCGTCACCTTGTGTTCGGCCGCCAGTTTCCGGGCCACCGCCCACCTCGGGGCGCGCGAGCCGTTGCCGGCCTGGCGCTGGTCCTCGGCCGTGTCGGCCTTGACGACGACGCCGTCGATCCCGAACGGCAGGTCTGCTCGCAGGCCCGCGATCATGTCGATACGTTCCTGCACCTGCTGCACAGTCTCGCATCGCGTCGGGGCGGCGGCCGTGCTGGCGGCCGTGTTCGCGCCGAGCGCGGCCAGGTTCTCCAGCAGGGCGACGTGGCCGAGGTCGTCCAGGCCGATCGCGCCGTAGGCGAAGAAGGTCAACTCGATCCGGTAGGGGCGGTCCTTGGCCCGTAGGGTGCCGGCCGCTCCGCTGCGAGGGTGCGCGAACGGTGTGGCCTCGTGGGCGAGCCGGATCCGGTTGGCTTCCTCGAACTGCGCGGTCGTCAGCAGCACCTCGCCGCGCAGCTCGACGTCGATCGGCTGGGCGAGTACCGGCGGCAGACCTTGGACGGCGTCGGCGGCGTGGGTGATGTCCTCGCCGGCCAGGCCGTCGCCGCGGGTGAGGACCTGAACGAGCCGGCCACCCCGGTACCGGGCGGCCACCGCGAGCCCGTCGAGCTTCGGCTCCACACACCACCCGGCCACAGGGCGCCCGAGCCGCCGTTCCAGCCCCGCGGCCCACTCGGCGAGCTCGTCGGCGTCGAAGACGTTGTCGAGGGAGAGCATCGGCACCGAGTGCGGCACATCCCCCTGCACCGCCCCGCCCGCCACCTTCCCGGTCGGCGACTCGGCAAGCACCTCGTCCGGGTGCGCATCCTCGTAGGCCGCGATGGCGCGCAGCAGCCCGTCGTACTCGTCGTCACCGAGCGGGGTGGTCCCGTCGCCGTAGTACGCGGCCGACGCCGCCACGGCAGCAGCCACGGCCTCCACATAGGCGGCAGGAGAATTCAGGGCACTGTTTTCGGTCATGAAGGTCATCATCCTGCCCCGCACTGACAACGCCGCCAGTGCGTCGGTTCAGCAGACACGGACGACCGTGGCCACTGCGTGCCGCGTCGTCCCGCCCGCCACTTCGGCCACCAGGCCGGCGGCGGCCTGCTGGTACGGCCCTCCGTCCACGGTGCGGGCCCCGCGCTACCGCCTGCCGCCCTACGGTACCGGGAGTGGGGGTTCAGCGGCGGTGGGGCGGTTGTCGCCTGGAGGGGAATATCGGTGACAGTCCGCAGCTCGGCGTCGGGCGGCCGGTGTAGTGGGAAGTCGAGGCACTCGACCCCGCCGAACTCCAGCGCCTGTCCTCGCCGCTGTCGCTCCCTATGTCGATCAGGCTGTGCTCGATCGCGGAGGAGGAACTCCAGCGGGGCTGGCTCAAAGCATTCACCGAGGAGCGGCAGGCCGGGCGGCCGCGAAGTGGCTGACCGCCTGCCGAGGAGAGCAGGGGTACGTCTCGCCGGACTCAGCTCCGAGACCGCCGAGGACGGTTGGGGCGGTGCGGGCGACGCTGTCCCGGTACGGGATCAGGTGCGGCCTCAGGTGATGAGAAGCCGCCCGGCACCGCGGCGCGCTGCGCCGGCTGCTCCACGGAAGGGGCCGTGGAGGTGGGGCGAGCTGGCTTGCCCGTGGCCAGGATGGTGATGTGTGGAATGTGCCGGGCGCAGGCCTGGCAGACCTCTGCCAGGGTCCAGACCTGGCCGACGGCCGGGTTGTGGACGAGCACCAGCAGGCTGGTACCGGCGCAGTGGACGGCGGTTTCGTGGAGGGTGCACTGAGCGCTGCCGCAGCTGCAGGCGGCGTTAGGGCGGGCGCTGGCGAGGCGTCCGTGGGCTTTGACGTGCTCTGCGGCAAAGCGGCGCATGCTCGCGGCGTCCTTCGAGCGGGGCGGCATCTTGCACTCGGCGGTGCTGCAGGTGACGGACACGGTGTGGTCGGGGTGGCCGGTGAGGCGGACCGTCCAGGTCCGTCCCGGCACGCGTGCTCCGGGCATCAGGGTCAAGTCGGGGTCCCGTCGTTGGGCTGGTCCGTGCCGGCTTCGTGCCGGGATCGTGCAGGGGGACGCCGTGCCGAGGGGGACGTCCCATCGGCGGCGGGGCGCTCTGGTTTTAGAGCGCGCGCAGGACGGCGACTACCTTGCCGAGGATAACGGCGTCGTCGCCGGGGATCGGCTGATGGGCCGCGTTGTGCGGCATGAGCCAGACCCGGCCGTTCTCGCGGCGCAGGCGCTTGACGGTGGCTTCGCCGTCCAGCATGGCGGCGACGATGTCGCCGTGGTCCGCGCTGTCGGCCTTCCTCACGGTGACGATGTCGCCGTCGCAGATGGCGGCCTCGATCATGCTGTCGCCGACCACCGTCAACGCGAACAGCTGGCCTTCGCCGACCAGGTGCCGCGGCATCGGCAGGACGTCTTCGACGAACTCCTCGGCGAGGATCGGCGTCCCGGCCGCGATGCGGCCGACGAGCGGGACCTGGACAGCCTCCGGCGTCATGCCGGCCGGGGCGTCTGGGATGTCGGCGTGCTGGTCACTGCGGACGCGGTAGGCACGGGGACGGTGCGGGTCCCGGTAGAGGAAGCCTTTGCGCTCCAGGGCCATCAGCTGGTGTGCGACGGAGGAGGTGCTGCGCAGGCGGACGCCTTCGCCGATCTCCCGCATCGAGGGCGGGTAGCCCTTGCGGGCGACGGTCTGCTCGATGAAGGCGACGATGGCCGCCTGGCGGGCGGTGAGTCCGTCCGGGCCCGGGCGGGTGACACCGGGCGGACGCCCGGGGCGGGCTTCGGATTCGATGACGTGCATGTGGTGCTCCCCCCTGAAGGGATCTTGCGTGCAGGGACAGTAACCCGCATACCACCCGAGACGGAACATCTTTTCGATAACAGGGCGTGCCGGTGTCGCCGCGGGTGGTGAGGGAGCCGGGCGGCGGCGGCCGTCCTCGGTCTCGCGCGGCTTGCAGCGGGGAAGCGCACCGCTCATGATCCGCATGTGCCGTTCCACGTCAGGCTGCGCTTCGGTCCGCCGTCCTCCCCCGCCGTCACCGGCACCTGGGACAGCGAGGCGACCGCGGAGAGGAAGTTCCGGGGGTTCATCGGCCGCTACGGCAGCCGAGCCGACGTGCGCATCGAGCTCTGGTCCGAGACCGGCGGGAATCGGGAGCGGCTGCGGACCTGGACGAAGGAGCGCGGGCTGGAAATCCACCAGGAGACGTAGGCATTGCCAGCCAAGGACGCCTCACCTTGTCCGACAACTGAGGAATCGAAAGGGCTGCAGCGGGATCCCAGGCTGCGGCCCCCGAAGAGTGCGCAGCCTCGTGGGGCTGCTGTGGATACAGCCGATGAAGCAACGTCTGACATGCGGTGACGCCCGCCACCGCATGCTCCTCTGTCGCAAGTTCCCGGATCACTCCAGGTCATCCCATGTCCAGGGGACAGCGGCACTCCCATCGGGTTCCCGCCCGAACCTGAATTGCTTCTCATGATTGCCCACCCCGATGAACACATCGAAGCACCCTGTGGCAGGAAGCCGTTCGGCGAAGGCCACCACCTGCTCCTGCGCCCCGGCCTTCCGCATCGCCTCCAGCAGCCGGGCTGCGGTGTACGGGTTGTCGAGGGAGACGTGCACGGTAGCCCGCTCCGCCAAGGCGACCGCCTGCTCCAGCATCCAGGCCTCCCGCATTGCGTCCAGTAGCGCGGCGACGGCGATTGGGGTGTAGAGGGAGACGCGCGCGGTGGCCCGCTCCGCCAAGGCGACCGCCGACTTCCGCCCCCCAGCCGTCCGCATCGCCTCCAGCAGCTGAGCCACGGCGTACCATTCATCGAGGGAGACGTGCGCGGTGGCCCGCTCCGCCAGGGCAACCGCCGACTTCCACCCCCCAGCCGTCCACATTGTCTTCAGCAGCTGAGCCACGGCGCGCGGGTTGTCGAGGGAGACGTCCGTGGCGGCTCGCTCCGCGAGGGCGACGGCCGGCTCCTGCGCCCCGGCCCTTCGCATCGCCTCCAGCAGCTCTGCGACGGCGCACGCGTTGTCGAGGGAGACGTCCGTGGCGGCCCGCTCCGCCAGGACGACCGCCTGCTCCAGCACCCCGGCCCTTCGCATCGCCTCCAGCAGCACTGCGACGGCGCACGCGTTGTCGAGGGAGACGTCCGTGGCGGCCCGCTCCGCCAGGACGACCGCCTGCTCCAGCACCCCGGCCTCCCGCGTCGCGTTCAGCAGCAGGGCGACAGCGTGTGGGTCACGGGGGAAGTCGTGCGCGGCGGCTCGCTCCGCGAGGGCGACGGCCGGCTCCTGCGCCCCGGCCCTTCGCATCGCCTCCAGCAGCTCTGCGACGGCGTGCGGGTAGTCGAGGGAGACGCACGCAGCGGCCCGCTCCGCCAGGACGACCGCCGACTCCTGGGCACCGGCCTCCCGCATCGCGTTCAACAGCAGGGCGACAGCGTGTGGGTCACGGGGGAAGTCGTGCGCGGCGGCTCGCTCCGCGAGGGCGACGGCCGGCTCCTGCGCCCCGGCCCTTCGCATCGCCTCCAGCAGCTCTGCGACGGCGTGCGGGTAGTCGAGGGAGACGCACGCAGCGGCCCGCTCCGCCAGGGCGACCGCCTGCTTCTGGGCCCCGGCCTCCCGCATCGCGTTCAACAGCTGGGCCGCGGAGTCTGGGTAGTCGAGGGAGACGCGCGTGGCGGCTCGCTCTGCCAGAGCCAATGCCGGCTCCTGGGCCCCGGCCTCCCGCATCGCGTTCAACAGCTTAACCGCGGAGTCTGGGTAGTTGAGGGAGACACGCGCGGCAGCCCACTTCGCCAGGGCGACCGCCTGCTTCTGGGCCCCGGCCTCCCGCATCGCGTTCAACAGCTGGGCCGCGGAGTCTGGGTAGTCGAGGGAGACGCGCACGGCGGGGTTACGAACCAGCCAAGCTGCCGCCTGCTCCTGCGCCCCGGGATCACGCATGACGTCCAGCAGCCAGGCCAGGTACGGGTCGTCGGCAACGTATGCGGCGGCGTGGTGGGCGGGGCGATGGTCGGTGGGGTGCAGGGCGTGAAAGCGGATGACGAGCTCGGCCGCGGCGCGAGGGTTGCCGTGGGTGGTGGCGTGTTTGTGGAGTTGGGCGGCGTCGCGGTACAGGCCGCGTCGCCATGCTGCGTTGCCGAGCGCGGTCAGGTCAGCTGGGTGGGCGTGTTCTGCTGCTGCGGTCCAGAAGTCGATCGGGGGGATCGTCTCGGCGCGGTGGCGGCGGCCGTGCTGGTCAAGGTAGTCGGCCAGCCGGTACAGCGGTCCCTGCCCGGTAGTGGTGCGCTGGTTGCGCTGGTTGCGGGGGGTGCCGGTCTTGACGGGGCTGAGGATGCCGGGGATGCCGTTGCAGGGGGTGGTGACGTAGTCGAGGGCGTGCTTGAGCCAGTCGTCGCCGGTGTGGTCCCACTCGGTGTCGGTGAGATAGCCGGGAGCGGCCTTCGCCAGCCAGGCCAGGGAGTTGCGGAGCCCGGCGCCGAGGCGACGGGCGTCCATCGCCGCGTGGATCAGCGCCCGGGTGGCGGGCGGGGCGTTGTGGTAGCGGTCCAGGAGGACCGGTACCCCGGCCAGGTACTGAGTGATCTGGCCGTCCGTGGCGAGTTCGGCGGCCTCGCCGAGCCGGGGATCACTGCCTGCGGTTTCGGCAAGCGCGGCCAGGTCGCGGCCTGTGAAGGCATCCGGCACGGTGATCCTGTGCCCGTCGAGTAACTCCCGGGCCTGGGCGTGCACGTCGGGGTGGATGCGGGTGGTCAAGGTGTCCCAGTGATCCGGCCAGAGGGTGGCCAGCACCAGCGCCGGGCCCCGCCCCGGGTTGCGCAGCAAGGCCCGCAGGCCTGCAGCGACCTTCTCACCGTCTCCGTCCGGTTCCAGGTAGAGCTGGGCCTCGTTCAACCACACAACCGTGTACGGGGCAAGGTCGGCCAGTTCGGCCAAAGCAGCCCCGGAGCGGGTGGGATCGATGGGATGCCACAGCCGCCAGGGCTCATCCCTCTCACGCAGCAGATGAAGGGCTTCCCAGCAGGCTCGGGTCTTGCCTGTGGAGGATCCGCCCACCAACACCGCGATCCGGTTCTCCCCGGCGGCGGCCTGTGCCACCACCTCCGCCAGCGCTTGGTCGTGCTGGCGCGGCACATACGCCGGAAGCACCGGAAGTGGCATCCCGCCTGACCGGGGGCCGGTGTCGATGGCGCGATGCACTTCCAGGCCGAACGCGAAGGGGTCGGTCACCTCCGACAGCAGTCGGCCCGGCCGCATCCGCTCCAGCACCGCCCGGCTCTGCCCCGCCTCGACTGCGCCACGCGTTGCATCGGCGCGCCGGCGGGCCTCGTCTTGGTACGCGCGCCGCCACCGTTCCGCATCCAGTACAGCGGCAGCCGTCGAGTCCCCAGCCAGCCCGGCGCCTGCTGCCTCGGCCCGCACAGCCCGCACCAGCGCCAGCAGTGGATCGATCTCCTGGGGGAACCGGTTACCGCGCAGCCAGTGCCCGATCGTGGTCGCGCTAACCCCGGCGGCCTCGGCCAACGCGCGGTCCGACGGCCGGCCCTGCAGACGGCCCGAACGGAACACGGCCAGCCCGGCGACTAACGCCGCGTACTCCGGGTCCAGCGACCCCAGCCCCGTCATCACGCGCTTCGCGCTCCCCCTGGCCTGTGCGCGGGTGTCCACCCCACCCCTGGACACCCCGGTGGACACACCCCGGCCGTGGCGTGAACCCTAGCGGCCCACCAGCCGCCTTCAGAGCGAAGTGTCCAATCCGCAGCCGGAATCCTGCGGGACGCCCCCCTTGGACAGCCAGCCTAAGACGCATCCCGCACGGCCCGCCACCACCACAGAAAGTTCCCACGATGAGCCCGCTGCAGATCCTGTCCCTGCTGCTCGCCCTGTCCACCGCCCTCAACATCGCCATCACTGCCAGCCTGCTCGCGCGCCGAACCGGTGCCAGCGTCCCCCAGGCCATGCTCACCGGCGCGGGCGCCGCAGCCACCAGCCTGGGCATCTACTTCACGGCCGTCGCCGCCTACACATGACCGCGCCGTACGATCTGAGGCCCCAGGCCGGCACCACTACCCACTCTCCGCACGCCCTGCAGCAGCATGCTCAGACAGGTCCGGACAACCGCGGTCGCCTATGCCCTGGCGTTGCACCAGGACTCGCCTCCGGCCCGACGCCGAGTGAGCGCCTTGGTCACCCGGGCGCCCCCTCAGGCCTCACTAGCGAACCGTCTGGAGATCGCCTACGCGTCGAGCCTCGACAGCTCTCCGACGGGAATAGCGCAGGTTCGGAATACTGCCTCTCCACCAGTGCTGATCGAAGAGGGGCCCGAGGGCGAGCACACCGTGCGTTCCTGGACGCGGGAGCGCGGCGAGGTGGAAGGGCCCTGATAGGGCCCTGGAGCGCTCTTCCTCATCACGCCGGGAGGCGCTCCGGGCCCGGTGTATGCGGGTCCGGGCTGGCGTTGCCCGTGGGGGTGATCAGGCGCAGGGTGGGAAGGCGCCGAGTGACACCGCGGTGAAGGGTGGTGCGGGCGATGGCCAGACCGGTGTGGACGGGGGTTCTGGGGTTCGGTCTCGTGAGTTCTCTGAACTAGCGAGCTTCGGCGCACGCCGCTCCAGCCGCCATCCCGGCTGGCGTGGCATCTCGACAGCCCCATTCCTGGCTGTGGAAGAGGGATGGAGCGTTAGGAACCAGGGCGCCCCAGACTGGGAGAATCTGGCCCAATGAGGACCGTGGGACGTGGCGCGCTGGTCGAGCGTGCGGCAGTGCTTACTGGAAGCGGGGGCGTTGTGTCTCCGGTGGGAGTTCGACGGCACCTACATCGCCGCCTCGGACAGCAAGACCGTGCCGTGGGAGCGGACCTACTGGACCGACGACAACGGCCGCCTGGTCGGCAAGGCCAAGGGCCACCCCGGCCAGAAGCGGACCGTCGCCCCCTGGGAGCCCAGGAAGCCGGCCCCGGCGGAGGCCGACATCGCCGACGTCTACCTCACCGGCTACTTCGGACCCCTCGCCAGCGTCCTGCGCCGCCTGTAGCCCCCGGCCCGGCCTGGCAACCAGGGAATATCCGGGTTCGTGCGCGGCACAGGCCACGCACGAGCCCGGCCAGCACCCGGAGCCGCACCGATCGGGCGACGGATCAGCCTCTGCCTCACCTACCCCTCGACACCCGCATCGGGCCCGCCGCGTACGGAGAGATCCGGAACGAAGAGCACGAGCTTCGCGGATAGGGGCGGTGACCCATCGGCCGGATGTCCGTTCTGAAGATCAATCCGCCGACTCCAGCTCAAGGCACCGCGACCTGGCTATGTGCGGGCGGGGATCTTGCCAAGCTCTACGGCCTGTACCGGCTGCTGCCGCTGTGAGTGAGGGCCTCGGCGAGCTGGTCGTGGGTCATAGTGGAGCGCCCTTCGATCCCTGCGGCTGTGGCCTTCTTGTACAGCTCGGCCTTGGTGAGCTCCATGAGCGGCCTGCCGGTGCTCGCCCGCTTCTTCGGGACCGCCTTGCGGGCGTCCTCCGCGGAGACGCCCTCGCACTTGGCGCGGACGGTGTCACGTGTGTAGTCGAGGAACGTGGTGAGCTGCGTGCGCTCGTCCCACGCGGGCGGCGTGTCGTCGATTCTGGTCATCGCGCGAAGCCTCGCCGATCACCGCAACCGCTGTCGAACGATTTCCCGACGGGCCGGCCGCCCCCGGCTCAGCCGCGGCAGGGGGCGCTGACGCCGATGTCCTTGAGGTAGCGGTCGTACTCCTTCGCCGGCAACGAGCCCGGAGTCAGGGCGCATAGGGCTTCACGCCAAGGGGCGCTCTCGATGACGCGGTGGAGGAGGGTGCCGTCGGGGGCGTAGACGAGGACACCGCCGCCGCTGCTCGAAACGATGTGCGGGGCGTCCTTGGTCGTGGGGTCGGTCGGCTCCGCCAGGTCGAGTGGCCAGAGGGCCAGCGGGTCACCCGTCGAGGCGTCCCAGATCTGAAGGGCGCTCTGTGCGCCGTCACCGGAGACCTGGGCCACATGGAGGGAATCGGCACTGAAGACGACGTAGTTTGCCAGCGGCTGCTCCGCCCCCGCCGTGGTGACCGTCCGGCCCGTGGCCACGTCGATGATCGAGACGCGCCGGTCCTCGTCCACGAGGGCCACCTTTGACCCGTCGTTGCTGACCATGAGGCTGCCCTCGTTCTCGACCGTCGCTCCGTTCCCTACCTGCTCGACCCGTCCGTTTCCCGACCAGCGCCATACGGCGATCTTGTCGGGTTCGTCGTGCAGGCGGCCAAAGGTCAGCGTGACCAGCGATTTGCGGTCCACGCTGATCGCGATGCTGCTGCCGGTGAGGCGCTGCGTGATTTCCCCGGACCGGACGTCAATCACCAACACGTCGTGCTCTGCCGCGAGTACGACGTGGAAGTCGTCGCCCAGGAAGGAGAGGGCGGACGGAACCACCCAGTTCTCGGTGCCGTACCGCGACGCCGAGATACGGCTCCCCGTGCGGGGGTCCCACACTGAGAGCTCGCCTCGGTATGTCAGTGCCACGCGGGTGCCGTCGCCGGTGGCGGCTAGGTCGTACCCGGTTTCCGTGAACTCCAGGGGTATCCGCCCGAGCTTCCGGGGGCCTTTCGTCGGATCGTCAACCGTCCAGATCTCGGTGCCGCCGTCCTTCATGCGCCGGGTGCCGAGCCGGCCGGCGGAGGTGATTTCAGCGGCTGTCAGTCCGTCTCCGTTGGGCACTGTGTGCCCGCTGCGGCTCGTCCGGCCGAAGAGGCTGATGGACCCGTCGATCGAAGCCGCCGCAACCCATGTGCCGTCGCCCGACGCGGCGACGCTGGTGACATCCCGGCTGAAGGAGCCCAGGGTGCGCTTCTTGCGCAGGCGGGAGTCGTAGAGCGACAGGGTCGGCCCGTCGGCGCCCACGATCAGCTCGGAGTTGTCAGGGAGGAGCAGGGAGGTCCAGGCGGTGCGAGGAGCACCGGTGGCGAGGCGCCGGCCCTGGGTCAGGTCCCACAGCTCCTCCTGGCCCGAGTCCGACCCGGTGGTCAGGGCACGGTCACCGGACGCCGAAACCACGGTGGTGTAGTCCTTGGCGCGGAAGCCGGGCAGGGTGCGCGTGCTCCAGGAACGGGACTGTGGGGTGAGGGTGCGGATCTGGCCGGTTGCCGGGGTCATGAGGGACAGTCGGCCCGAGCCGTCGAAGGAGATGGCGGCCCCGACGGTGGTGCCGAGGGATTCGCCGCTCACCACTGGCGTCCCGCTCGTCAGGTCCCAGACGTCGAGGAGTTCTCCTTCTCCCTCGCGGGAGGAGTGGTAGACGGCGGCCAGCCAGTGTCCGTCCCCGGACAGGGCTGTCGTGACGCCCTCGATGGCGCTGAACAGGTATCCATTTTTCGCGACCAGCTGCCGGGTCAGGCGGGCTTGCCGTACGTCCCACACTTCGAGCTGGTTGTCGTAGTTCTCCACGACCAGCGTGCCGCCGTCCGAGCTGAGCCGGAGATCCGCAAGGCCGTGGTCCGGCCAGCCCTTGGTGGGGAGGGAGGGCAGTGGCTTGCCGACGCGGAGGTCGTAGAGGTGGATGTAGCGCTGCGAGGTCGGCGGGTAATCGAGCTTGTCTGCCTCAGCGTTGTAGTCCGAGTAGTAGGCCAGTACGCCCCCGTCCCGGCTCACCGCCACCCGTGTCATGGGCCCGTGGTTGGGGCCGCGGTGAACGTTCACCCCCTCCGCCCCGCCCTGGACGTGCCGGGCCGTGTACTCGTTCGCCACGACCGCCTGGGCCAGGGCCCGGTCGGACTCGCCCGTGTGTCCGGCCTGGTCGGCGTACAGGGCGAACGAGGCGGCCTTGGCCGGGTTGACGGGTGCCTCCTCCAGGGCGCGGGCGGCGAGGGCCTGGGAGGCGGAGATGCGGGCGCGTGTGACGGCCTCGTTGCGCTGCTGCCAGGCCAGGCCCCCAGCGGCCAGGGAGGTGGCCAGCAGCAGGGACAGGGCGGCGACGGCCCCCCTGAGCATCCGGACCGCGGTGCGGCGCTGGCGGAGGTCCTCGCTCTCGACCGCGTCCTTGGTCAGGCCGCGCAGCGGGGCGAGGAGCGTGGCGACGGCGTCGCGGAAGGGTGCGTCGCGTAAGGAGTACCGGGCGGCGAGGCGGACCCCCGTGAGGTCCACCCAGAGCGGCTCCCGCGCGAACGCGCGCCGCATGGAGTCGGGGAGGCAGGTCGTCCGGCTCCAGTCGAAGTCGTTGGCGCGGCGGTCCCAGGCGATCGTGCCGTCGCTGACCGCGATGAGGAAGCGGTCCATCGGGCGGTTCCGGATCCAGAATGTGATCTCCTCGCCGACCCAGCGCGAGCGTGCGGCAGCCGGAGAGGCGACGTAGATGAAGTACTCGGACCGGCCGAGTTCCTTGAGGATCGCGCCGCCGAGATCGCTGCTCGCCGCGAGGCTGGTCGTGTCGCGGAACACGCTCACCGTCGGGCGCCGGGTCCAGGGCCGGCCGAGCCTCTGCAGACCCCGCTGGAGGGCCTGGGCGAGCGGGACGTCCTGCTGGTGGCTGTACGAGATGAAGGCGTCGCGTCTGTACGTGCGTTCGGGCATGGCTGACCCCCCGTTTGCCTGGCTCCCCTTGTGCAATCTTGGGTAACTCATAGGGTGGCAGGCGTGGTTGACGACCGGGGGAGGTTCGCGGGATGGGCTTGCGGCAGAGGTTAGGACGAAGGCGCGGCGGCGGCCGGTTCAAGGCGCAGGAGATCAACGTCAAGCTCGGGATCCCCTTCGTCGGGGAGATCAGCGGCACGTGGGAGCCCTCCGACGCCGAGCGGCAGGCCGCCTGGGAGCTGTACGTCGAACTCGCCACCCGCATCTCGGTCGTCGAGCTCGGCGAGGACGAGGGGCTGCTCCGGGAGGCGCTGTCCTCGCTCTACACGGTGTTCGCGACCACGCGGGAGATCCTGCGGCGGTACGGGCCCGCGGTCGCGCCGCGCGTCGCACCGGGGAAGGTCACCTTCGGGGCGCTGGCGGTCAACGTCCTGAACCTCTCCATCCGCCCGCTGCTCAGCCGCTGGCATCCGCTGCTGACCGCGTACGAGGCGAAGCGCGGGGAGCAGGTCGACCCCGTCGCACACGAACGGCAGTGGGACCGGGCGGCGGAACTGCGGGCGGAGATCGAGTCGGTGCGGCAGGTGCTGCTGTCGCTCGCACAGGCGCTCAACGAGGTGGCCGGCGTCGGCGACCTGATCACCGTACGGGTTCCCCAGCAGGCGACGCCGGAGGAGGCGACCTCGTAGCGCGCCCGCCCCCGCCCCGGCCCCGCCGGGCGGGAAACCCGTTCGCGGGGGCGGGGCGGCGGGTGGCAGGGTCGGGGTATGGCACCCCAGTTCCAGGTCCGGGCCGATTACGACGCGCGCGAAGAACGCCGAGACCGGCTCCACCCTGTCCCCGGCGGCGTCCAGCAGGACGTACGGCTGGGCTGGGTCGGCCACCTCGACCAGGGCACCGGTCTGTGGCAGCACGAAGTTGATCAGATCCCGAGAGGGATCACCCGTCTCAAGCATGAGCGGAAGCTAGCAGAAATGCCGTCTGACCTGCGGTTATTCGTCAATTGGTTCAGTCAACACCACCCTTCCCGTGGGCCTGTATACGGCGACGGACAGCCACACGATCCACTTCCACCAGCTCCAGCGCGGGACAGCGGACCGGATCCGGAACCGGCGCGTGAACGAGCGCACAGGCGACGAAGTGGGCCTCGCGGACATCGTTAAGGGCTACGACACCGGTGGCGAGTACGTGATCGTCGAGGCGAAGGAGCTCGACGAGATCGCTCCCGGCCGGTCCCGGTCGATCGACGTCGCCGGGTTCGTCGACCTGGACACGATCGACCCGGTCTTCTTCGACAAGACGTACTTCCTGGGGCCTCGGGGAGCCCAGTACGGGAAGGTCTATGCCCTGCTGGAGCGCGCCCTGGCCGAGTCGAACAAGGCGGGCATCGCCACGTTCGTGATGCGCGGGCGGGAGTACCTGGTCGCGCTGAAAGCTGAGGAGGCGGAGGGCCTGCTCACGATCCACACCCTTCACTGGGCCGACGAGCTGCGCGATCCGCACGCCGAGGTGCCCGACCTGCCGGGGAAGGTCGAGGCGACGGCGGCTGAGGTGAAGATGGCCATGCAGCTGATCGATGCCTTGGCCATGGAGTGGGAGCCGGAGTCGTTCCACGACTCCTTCCGCGAGAAGGTCGAGGCCCTGGTGAAGGCGAAGGCGGCCGGGGAGACGGTGGAGAAGGCCGAACCGGCGGCGCAGCCGACCGGCGCCGTCGACCTCATGGAGGCCCTGCGCGCCAGCGTCGAGCGGGCCAGGAGTCCCAAGGACACCGGCGACAAGGCCGCCTCCCCCGGCACCCGGGCGGCCGGCGGAAAGAAGGCGCCGGCCGCGAAGAAGCGGGCGCGCTCCGGGCCGGCGCACAAGGGACGGGAGCTGATGTCGCTGACCAAGGCCGAGCTGTACGAGAAGGCGGCCGCGGCCGGCATCCCGGGTCGCTCGTCCATGAACCACGACCAGCTCGCCGACGCCCTCTCCCACACCGGACGCCGCCGCAAGGCCTGACCCGCCCCGGGGCGGGCCGTCCTACGGGGTGCGGTCGTGGTTCAGGCCACCGTGACGCGCAGGACGTACGGCTCGCCCGCCAGTGCACCAGCGGCCGGGCGACTGGCAGCAGCGCCATGTCGACCGCCGAGAACAGCGGGACGACCGTGACGCCGCCGTGGGACTTGTAGTCGATCTCCACCGTGCCGACCGGGGAGACGAAACCGAGCCGCAACCGCGGCGTCGAAATCGACCCTGCGGACACCGAGCCGGCGGGCAGCCTGGTCCGGGCCGAGAGGAACGTGCCGGTCGAGCAGGGAGGGCCGGTCCCGGCGGCGCGCGAGCGTATCGACCTGGTCCGGGTGGACGTCGGGGAGCTCGACTTCGCCACCAAGGTGACGAGGAGCCCGGCACGGACCAGGTGACCGACCGCCGCCACCGTCACCCCCGGCCGGCACTGCGGCAACGGGGTGCCGAGCGCCTCCGTCAACCGGTCCGCCGCCCACCCCGCCCCCACCGGGCCCCGCAGCACGGCGCGGACCGCCTCCGGGTCGGCGGCTTCCTCACCCCTGCGGGGGGAGGCGGACCGGCCCCGGACGCACGGGAGCGGGGGCAACCGCAACAACCCCCGCCCCTCCCTCGGACGGCCTACAAGTAGTCGGCCGACTCCGCGGCGTAGGTGCCCGAGTGCGGGGCGCCGGGCAGGAGGGTTTCCGTCAGTAGCGGCACGGCGACCACGGAGCCCGGCGGCTCGGAACTGCGGAACGGCTTCGTGTATCCGTGCATGCCGGGGGGTGTACCAGCGGGTGATCTTCTTCATGACCTGCGCCCTTCCGAGGTCAAAATCCCGATGGCTCGGCTCACCCCTTCGCCGCTCTCAGTGGCTGACGCTCTCGGGGATCTTGAAGAACGCCAGGTTCCCAACCGATCACCGCCGCCGGAGGCGTCGTCCCGCCCGACCTAGGTCCTCGATCCGGACGGCGCGGTCGGGGGCGGCTAGGCGTAGACGCTGCCACCGGCGTTCGCGTTCGGCGAGGTGTTGCTCGCGGGTGTGCTGTTCGGCAGCGTCGAGGCGTTCGGCGGTGACGCCGAACAACGGCGATGCCCACTCCTGCCAGGCGATCCAGCGGTCTTCGTGGTCGTCGTAGCGGCTGCGGGCGAGTCGGCCGCGTTGGCCGGTGGTCTCCATCTGGCGGTAGGTCTCCTCGGCCATACCGAGCTGTCGGGCCATGGCGGACCGACTGCGGCCGGTGAAGATTCGCAGGTGCGCGAGCGTCTCGTGCTCGACGGTGCACAGCGCGGCTGGGTCAGTGCCAACGGCCTTCGCGAGCTGCATCAGAATTTCTGGGCGCGGGGTGCGGGTGCCAGCCAGGTAGAGGCTCACGGCGCGTTCGCTCACCCCGGTTGCCCTGGCGATCCGGGCAACAGAGGTTCCGGCGGCGGTCCGTGCTACGCGGAGCTTCGCCGCGTCGAAGCCGTACGGGGTCTCGCTCACGCCCTGCTCCTACCCACCAGGCGGGTGGTTTGTTCGGGGTGAACGGACCTTCGTGGGGTCGCGGCTGTGAAGGCTTGTTCAGGGTGAACGAACCGTGACCCTCCGGAGAGGCTCGGGGTTCGTTCACCCCCCTCAGCGTGTGGGTCAGCCAGTGACGGGCATCCGCCGCCTCCTCCTTCGATTCCTCATCCGCAAGGTCACCGGCTCTGAGAGCTGAGATCAGGCGGAGGGCGAGCAATTCCTGGAGCGGGTAGGGCAGGGCCATCTCGCCGGTGACGGTGTCAAAGGCGAGGATCTCCCGTCGTACGAGTACCTAGCGGGTCCTGGCGGGCGAGGTGCCACTCGGTCGAGGGCGTGGGCATGTCCTGCCCGGTCTGCTGGCTGGCGATGACGGCTTCGAGGTCGGCGATCCGCCGTTTCGCCCGGCTCATGGCCCAGTTCCACCTCCGCTCCCATGCCGCTTCCTCCCCTGCTTCGGGAGGCCGCGCACCAGCGCGCCGAGGAGATCACCGTCCACCGACGGGATAATCCAGCGGTTCGGGCAAGCTCTCCATCTCATGGCCGAGAACTGGACCGTCGTCCAGGACCTCGCCGCCCGCCCCGGCACCCCCTACGCCCTCGGCCGGCCTGCAGGGTCGAGTTGCAGAGCGGCGCCGGGCCAGCGACGCTCGACGTGCGCGGGTCGGGCCCACCCTTGCTGTGGGCCCGACCCGTGTCCCTTCCGGTCAGTGCCGCCCGGCTCCCGACGCCTTCCGGCCCCTTGCCGATGCCGTAGACGCCTTGGATTTGGCCTTCGCGATATCCGCTGCGGCCTGTGATGAGAATCCTGCCTCCTCCAAGAACTGCATCGCGGCGAAGATGTCCTTGCAGGTCTTGGTGAGCAGCATGATCGACAGGTCGCTCTGTGCCTCCGGCGGAAGGTTCGCCAGGGAACACTTATAGACGCGCACGGCCGCCTTGTGCAGTGACTCCAGCCTCGAAGCCGCGTACAGCTTGGCCTTGTCAACATCGTTCGTGGCCGCATAGCGGCCGTGAACCAGGGTGAAGTTGGTCTTCTTGTTCCCGCATTGGTGGTCGCGGATCCACGACTTGCCGCGCTCGAACTGGGAGGACGTGTTGCGGCCGATCGCGTCCTTCCGCTCAAGGCCGTCCTCACCGGCGTCGACCACCCGGTTCCAGATGTCCTCTCCACTGTCGTGCGCCGCTTGGCGGCGCTGTGTGGCCATCGTTACTCTCCTTCTTCGTCCTCCAGCAGGCTCGCCAGCGCCTTGTCCATGTCGGTCCGGCCTGTCTTGATGGCGCTCTCGCACCAGTCGAGGAGCATGCGCGCCTTGTGGACGTTGTCGAGTACTGCTGCCTTCGTCTCCTCGTTGTAGTCCTGGGCGTGGACCTCGGGGATGATCCGCTGCATGGAGACGAAGAACGATGCGAAGCTCCCGATCAGCCGAAGAATCTCCAGGGGCGCCTCCTTGTAGTCGACCGCCGGGGCTGCTGTTTCCTCGGCAACCTCCTCGACCTCTTCAGCATCCTCCGTGGGGGCGAGCTCAGCCTCGGCCTCAATCTCGTGATCGACCTGCTGCCAGTGTTCGTACTGGGCCTCACGCAACAGATTTCGCGAGCGCCGATCGGCGACCACCCGGCTTCGAACCTCCGGCCGTGTGATCATCTCCTTGACGACCTCGGCTGCGTCCTCATCGCTGTGCAGGAGCCGTCGGGTCCGGGCCAGCCGTTCGTCCTTGTTGCTGGGCGTGTCAAAGGCGCGGTTTGCGACCTTCTGCGCCTCGTTCACGGTCCAGCGGTTCTCCTTCGAGATGGGGTCGAACGGATCCTTCCTGATGAGGATGAAGCGGCTTCGAACATAGGCAAGCTCCCTGTGGACGGAATAACAGACGTCCTCGCGGCGCTTCTCTTCGGGCCACTGCGATGCAATCTCGTAGTGGGTTCGGAGAGTGCCCGCGTTGATGCCGATCTGGTGGGCGAGGAGTTCGATGACCTGCGCCACCTCGCCGTGTCCACGTGGATGACCGGCCAGGGCATCGATCACGAGATCGCCCAGCGCGAACTGGATGCTGGAGTTCTGCTTGATCAGCTTCCGACCCTTGCGGACGATCGCCTCCCATTCGGCCTTCGTGTAACCAGGAGGAAGAGTCAGGGTTGCCACGAGGAGCCTCCTCACTCGTGTGCCGGGCGCGTGTTCCACGCAGCCCGCAGTGGCTCTGAGCACCGCCTACGAACCAATCTACTCCCGGAGGCCACCGCCCTGCGGAGGGCCAGGAGCGGCATGCTTCCACCCCCTCCAGGAAGGCCACAGGAGCGATGCTGGAAGTAGAGGCGCGCCCCTACGACATTCGATGAGGTGTCCTCATGCGCGAGCAGCACAAGGACCCCCAGCGTGACCCTGCCCAATGGGAGGAGCACACCCGACGCGGTCGGCGGCTGGTGAGCGAGAAGCGCCGGCTGCAAGTCAGCCTTGGTGATCTCGCGCTCAGTGCTCTGGGGCCGCGAGCCAGGGACGACGAGGCGCTTCGGAGCCTTGCACGCCAGATAGGCATAAGCCCTACCACCGAGGATCGCGCCGCCGTCCCGCCTCCAGCCCCCTCAGTGCCGCCCGGACGGCGCCCGTCACCTGAGAACCGAGGAGGTGACCGTTGAGCCATGACCCGCCGCAAGCTGATCCCAGAGGTCTGGTACTGCAAGTACTGCTACCACCGTCGGCGGATCGACATCGGCCCGGACGGCAGCCTGATCGTCTGCACCGTGTGCGGCTACGGGCTCGCTCCGTTGGAAGACGTCATCGCTGCCGGCTCCGTGCGCACCTGGTACGAGGGAATATGCGATGCCTTCTACCGCAAACTCGAATCTGACCCCGAGTCCGACGAATGGCCTCAGTAGAGACCGGAGCAAGATCCCTCTCAGCGGTGAGCAGAAGTTCGGACTCGGCGACATCATCCTCTCTCTGACCGAGCACGGTGCCTGTACCCGCGGTCAGCGCCGCGCCGTGATGATCCGCTTCGCTGAAGAGATCGGGCTTCCGGTCCAACGACTGGAGCGGTACCGCAGAGTCGCAGCCGCCTGGCCGCCGGAGAAGCGTCACCCCGAGGTCTCATGGACGGTCCACGAGATCCTCGCTCCGTACCCAGGCAGGTCCAGGCTTCTGGACCAGACAGGGAATCCACTCTGAGAGGCACCGGCTCGCATCGCCTCGACGATGTCCGCCCAGGTACTCGGGGGTCGTCACCCCGGTGGCGGGGAGCGTCTACCGGCTCCAGCTGGGCGACGCGGCCGAGCCCCTCGTGCTGAGGGTGGCGCCGCCCGCCGAGCGGCACTTTGGCTCCGAGGCGCACCTGATGCGCAACGAGTACGCCTCCGTGCCGTGGCTGGCGCCGATCGCTGCTCTGATGCCGAAGGTGCTGGCCTCGGACTTCACCGGCACGGTCCTCGACAGGGACTGGATGATCCAGTCCTTCCTGCCCGGCTCCCCCGCGCCGCAGAGGCTGGGCTCGTTCCCGAAGGACACGCACGGGCTGTTCTTCCGGCAGCTGGGCGAGATCACGGCCGCCGTGCACGCCGTGGTGGGCCCGTACTTCGGGCCCGTCGTCGGGCCCGGCCACGGATGCTGGAGTCAGGCCGTCGTCGCGTCGCTGCGGCAGATCGCCAACGATATGGAGGGCTGCGGCCTGGACGCGGTCGACCTGCGCCAGGCCGCCGACGTCGCGCAGGACGGCGCCCACCTGCTCGACGAGGTTGGCGAGCCCCGGCTGCTGACCGGGGACCTGTGGACGGTGAACACCCTGCTCGCGCCAGCGCCGGTCCCAGCGATCTGCGGTGTCCTGGACATGACCGAACCTGGTGGGGTGACCCGGAAGCGGACTGGACGATGCGGATGGCCCGGGCCAAGCAGGACGAGCGGCTGTCCTTCTTCGACGGCTACCCTGCGCGGGCCGACACTGAGTCCGGACGTTGGCGGCGGCGTGTGTACGAGGTGCGGCACCTCGGCGCACTGCGCCTGGAGCGGCACCGGCTAGGCAACGAGGCCGGCGTCAAGGACTCCTACCGGGCAGTGGCCGAGGAACTGACCCCACTGATCTGATCTGCGATCACGAGGAGGGTGTCACCAACGCTGTGGCGCCCCTCCTACTTGTCGTCGAGGCGGCTTGGCTCCGGGTGTTGGGCGATCAAGCGGCGAAGGCGATGTACGTGCCGAGGGTGAGGCCGGAGAAGGTGATGAGCTGGCGGGGCTTGAGGCAGGTGAACGCGGCGTGCATCGCGATACCGGCGGCGACGGCGTACGGCATGGTCTGCTCGATGAGCAGCGCGGGGGGCAGTGCGAGCTCTGCCGCGATGACGGTGGCCGCGAGCGTGCGCCACAGGCGGATGTCACGGTCGGTGAGATTGCCCGCGTGGCGTCGAACGATGGCGGGGACGGCGTACTGGCGCCGGTAGGGCAGCCGGTCCCTGACCTGGGCGTAGGTGTGAATCCACTGGGCGAGGTAGAGCCCGCTGCGGAACTGGTTGCTGCGGATTTTCTGCCAGGCGGAGTTCCAGTAGATGTCGGTCGTGATCAGTACGAGGAGGCACTGCGCCCACGTGTTCGCCGTGCTGGCGCCGTGCTCGATGTGCAGGCTGTGGCCGAGATCGTTGGCAAGTAGGAGGCAGGTGCCTGTCAGCAGGGTGTAGCGGACCGCGTTGGGGCTCTTGAGGTAGGCCAGTTCCATCGCGGCGCCGGCCAGGACCAGCAGCAGCGCAAGCCGGGGCACGAGTCCGGCGCCCAGGCTGAGGGCAGCGGCCGTGCGAACGATCAGCGCGGGCCGGTAGAGGGTGATCAGGAGGCGGGAGCGGGCGGGGCCGAACCGCTGCTCGGCGAGGTGGGCGCTGAGCGATCCGGGGGCGAGGCGGTCCCAGCCGCCCTGCCCGAAGGAGAGCACGAAGCGTACGGCGACCACAGACGCGAAGACGATCCGGAACAGCTGGAGGCGGCCGGGGTCGGTGGGGTGCTGGAAGCCGGAGGTGACGGCGTCAAAGAACCACATGGCCGTCCCTCACTTCCACGTGCTGCTCCCCGCGGGCGGACAGGACGCGGCCGGCGCCGTCAATCCGTTCGTACCGGCCGCTGCGGGTGAGGTGGTCCAGGATCGCCTGGAGCTGGGGCGGGCCGAGGATGAAGCTGCCGGGTGAGAGGTAGTCGTAGACGTTCACCGGCTCGGTGCGGCCGTCGCTCGTGGTGCCGGTGAGCGAGATGATCGTAAAGGTGGCCCGGCAGAACATCTTCCAGCGAAACCAGCGGCCGCGCGCCGGGGTGAAGCCGGTGATCATCCACGCCACGAGGGCGAGGGCGAGCGTGGTCTGGACAGCGGACAGCGCCGATGGGTGCATGGTGAGAGCCTCCGTGTCGGGAGGGTGAAAGTGGCGGCGGTCGGCCCCGTGAACGGGGCGTCCGCGGGGGTCAGCGCTCGGGCTTGGGGGGCCGCTGCATCAGCGCGGCCGCGGCCTGGTCGAGGGTGACCTTCTCGTGCAGCAGGTCGGAGATCACTTCCGTGATCGGCATCTCGACCCGGTGGGCGTGTGCGAGGGCGAGGATCGCCTCGGCGCTCTTGACGCCCTCGGTGGTCTGCTTCGTCGCGGTGGTGGCCTGCTCGATGCTCAGGCCCTGGCCGAGGTGGGTGCCGAAGGTGCGGTTGCGGGAGAGTGGGGAGGAGCAGGTCGCCACGAGGTCCCCCAGACCGGCAAGGCCGGCCAGGGTCGCCGGGTGGGCTCCCATGGCCACGGCCAGCCGGGTGGTCTCCGCCAGGCCGCGGGTGATGAGCATGGCTTGCGCGTTGTGGCCCATTCCCATGCCGGAGGCGATGCCGACCGCGAGGGCGATCACGTTCTTCACGGCGCCGCCGAGCTCGCAGCCGGTCACGTCGGTGCTGGTGTAGGGCCGGAAGTACGAGGTGTGGCAGGCCTGTTGGACGCGGTGGGTGGCGTCCTGGTCGGGGCAGGCGATGGTCGCGGCTGCGGGTTGGCCGTTCATGATCTCGCGGGCCAGGTTCGGGCCGGACAGCACCGCGACCCGCTCGGCGCCGATGCCGGTCACTTCGGTGATGACCTGGCTGGCCCGCAGCCCGCTGCCGACCTCGATGCCCTTCATCAGCGACACGATCACGGTGTCTGTACCGATGTGTGGGGCCCAGGCCGCCAGGCTCGCCCGCAGGGACTGCGCGGGGATGGACAGCACGAGGAAGTCGGCACCGTCAAGGGCTGCGGCCGGGTCGGTGGTGGCCGTCAGGTTGTGCGGCAGCTCGATGTCCGGGAAGTAGCCGGGGTTGCGGCGGGTCGTGGTGATCGCGTCGGCGATCTCGCTGCGCCGCGCGTGCATGACCACGCTCGTGCCGGCGTCCGCCATGATCTTGCCCACCGCGGTGCCCCAGGATCCGGCCGAGAACACCGCCGCACGGACGCGGTTCTGGGTCACTGCGGGGTCCTCTCGATGGACGCGGGCCTGCCGGGCGGGTGGCTGAGCTCGGCCATCCTAGCGGCCGTTTCCGGGCTGTCCGGGGTGCGAGGAAGGCGCCGCAGGGTCAGTAGGACCGCCCGCCGTCTGGGCAGGGTGGGAAGCACCTGGTGCGCCTCGTGGAGCATCGCCTCGGCGGCCGCCTGGCCCAGCTCGCGCCGCAGATCGTCGCCGTGGGCGATCCACAGCCGGTAGAGCCGCTCCCACACCGCGGGTTCCTGGGGCCTCTCATCCAGGTGCTCCTGGGCCAGCCCGGCGGCTGCCACCTGCTGGTGCCATGCCGGTTCCGCACCGCGCCGCAGCGCCCGGGTGACGAGCAGGCGGCCGCCGGGGGTCAGGGCGCGGCCGAGTTCGCGTAGCGCCGCCCCTCGGTCGGCCGCGCGGCCGAGGGCGTCCACGCACACGATGCCGTGGGCGTGAGCGGTGGGCAGGCCGGTGTTCTCCAGCTCGGCGACGCGGAAGACCGCGCGATCGGCCCTGGCGGCGAGGAAGTGGGAGCGACGGGCGGCGGCTTGGGCGACGGCGACGGGTGAGAGGTCGAAGCCGTCCAGGCGGACGGCGAGAGCACGTGCCAGCCACAGACCGATACCGCCGGTGCCGCATCCGGCGTCCACGAGGAGCTGGCCGGGGCTCATGCGCAGGCGGGCGGCCATCAGCCCCAGCAGGGGCCAGTCGCAGGAGCTGGAGGCCGCAACCTCGGCCGGGTAGTCCTCGCCCATCGCCTCGGCGTACAGGCGGGCAACGAGATCGGTGCGGGCCCGAGCAGCATGGAAGGCGTCGTACTGCGACGAGCGCGTCGTACCGGGCGCGAGCGGCGCCACAGCCGTGGCGTGTTCGGTGTTCACCGGGGCATCAACCTTCCGATCCGTGAGCGGGTGCCTGGGCAGATCACCTGCACGGCGTGAACGAGACCGCCGGTGGCCGACAGGTCGAGGACCACCGGTTCGTGCCCGGTGACGTGAGCTATCCGGCGGGCCACGGCTCTGGCCTGCTCGGTGAAAGTGCCGCCGACTGGGGCGAATCGGGCCGCCGCCTGCGGCCACGGCGCAAGCCCTGCGCTTGGTGCCGGGCGGAAGGCGATGGCGTCGAAGCTGCCCGGGTCGGAGGGGAGGTCGTCCCGGGTCCCCGCGATCGCGGCGAGGCGCGACTGCGCCGCCTCAGTCACCGCCCGCGTGAACGCGATCGCCGGGCTGCCGTGGCAGCCACCGCCGGCGAAGACGACCGGGTAGTCCTCCGACCACAGGTACGCCAGACACACCGGCAACCCGTACGGACCGTCCACCAGCGAGATCTCCAACGACATGCCCGCAGCCGCCAGCCGCCCGATCACCTCCCGGCCGTGCGGGTCCTCAACCGTCCCGGGCGCGATCAGGGTGCGCTGGCGCCCGCCCACCTGCCCGTCCCGGTACAGCACGTCGCGCTCCACCACCTCGAACAAGGCGTGCAGCAGTGCCTCGTCCCGGGTATTGCCGCACGCGAGTCCGGTGCTGGTGGCGCGCCACACATCCGGGGTCCACGCGGGCCGCTGCGCCCGGCGACGGACCAGGTCGACCGGCAGCAGAACCGTCGTCCCGCTCACCACAGCGGTGCCGGCTGCCCAATCCCATCGCATCCGGGTCAGGGCACGTTCGGGGTACGGGGCAGTCTGGGGGAGCGCGGCCAGCGGGCAGCCGGGGGCGACTTCGGCGGCCGGGCCGTAGGCGATGACTGGCAGCGGCTGCTCGACGTGCCACAGCTCGATCGCTTCCATGACGGCCGACAGCTTCGCCAGCAGAGGCGTGGCGCCCTTGCCCTGCGCGGTGGTCAAGGTCCGCGATGCCGGGCGGATCGTGGTGAAGACCGGAAGGCCGATGCAGTCCAGGCCGGTCAGGTCCGCGACCCGGGTAATGCCGAACTCGGGCAGGTGCCCGGCCACAGCGGCCCAGGTCTTCTCGGGCATCCGGGCCCGCACCGTGCCGGGCAGCGCCAGCGTTTCCTCAACGTACGACACCGGCCGCCTCCCTTCTCGTGGTCTCCTCCAGGAATCCGGGCACCAGCCGTTTGGCTGCCTCCACGGCACGCGCCCCGCACACCAGCCCCCGCGCGGACGCCTCCACGTCGAACTCGCGCTCCAGGCAGCGCCACACCCGCAGCAACAGGGCGCGTGCGGCTTCCTCGCGCACCGCTGCTGCCGAGAACCCCGGGCGCTCGCGCCGATACCGGGCGAGGGCATCGGCATAGCAGGCGACGGCCTGGCGGTCGTGTACGGTCTCGCCGGCCAGGAGCACCGCCGTGGTCCGTTCGTTGCGCAGGTCGACTTGCGGATGGAAGACGCGGTCGGCCGGGAGATCCCCGTCCGAGACCCGGGCAAGCCGTTCGGGCAGAGTTAGCCCCGGCCCGCCGTCGGCGGGATGCTGTGAGAGGTGTTCGAGGTAGGCCGTCCACTTCTCGCGGAACGTGGGGTCGAAGACCTGCTGGTAGACCAGGCGGTCCTCGGTGGACAGCGCGGTCCCGTCCAGGCGTTCGCGGGCGAAGGCGTTGGACCAGCGCCGGAAGTAGGCCGTCTCCCACACCGGCGCGGGGCCGGAGCCCGAACCGGTCGTCGGGCCGGAGCCGAGCGCGGTCCGTACGGCGGCGAGCGCGTCAACACGCTTGAGGTCACCGAAGTACCGGTCCTGCTCCCGCTGCCTGGCCAGCCAGTCGACCAACGCGCTCTCGCCCTCGCGCTGGCACACCGCCCGTACGGCGGCCCACGTGCGCTGGGGGTAGTAGATCGCGCGCAGCGCCGCGAGGAGCGTGGTAGCCCGCTCGGCATCGATGACCCCGGCGGATTTGGCGAGCGCCAGGACGTGCCGCACGTTGACCAGCGGCCACGTCAGCGCCGTCGACGTCCCGTCCGGGGCCTGCCCGACCGCCACCTCGTCATCGCCGTCGATGTCCCCGCGGACGTAGGCGGCGTAGACACTGCCGACGCCGAGCATCCCGTACGGCGCGAGCTCGGCCGCCCGCAGCGCACCGATGCTCGCGGCACCGATCACCCGGACTCCCCGGCCCATCGCCTCGAGGATCTCCTTGTGCCGCAGCGCCGGCGCCTGGTGATACACCCCGTCGATGATCAGCGCCGTGTCGCCTGCGCGAATCGCGCTGTCGAACAGGTCGCCGTGCCGGACAGGCGGCCACGGCCGTACGCCGGGTAGGGCAAGCTCGGACCGTGGCAGGGTCGGCCCGACGAACACGTGAATCACTGCAACCTCCAGACGGGTCAAAGAGCGAGGGGCGCCCCTCCCCGGGCCCCAACGGGGCCGAGGGGAGGGGCGCCAGGTCAGGACGCGGGAGAGGAGACCTACTCCTCGTCCTCGACGTCGACGGCAATCACCACGGGGCCGGTGATCTCCTCGATGTGCTGCGCGGGCGCCGGGATGCTGGCTGCGGCGATACCGGACTTGGACTTCTCCATTGGGCTCTTCCTTCCTTGCCGATTCCGGCACGGGCCCACTGCCCGAACCGTGTGGTGCCGCGGACCGCACGGGTTCTCCCCCGGCGGCCCGCTTGCCCGCCCCTGGCCGGGGCGGGAGCTGTGGAGTTCAGCCGCCGGTGAGGGGGCGAACCTCGTGTGCTTGTGCTCCGGACCGTGACCGTGGGGACAGGCCGCTTACGGGGTGCTCTGCCTCCAGCCGATCCAGTGCGCCGTACAGGGCCTGGAGGAGGCGGGCGCGGTTTTGCGCGTGGGCGAGGTCACCGCACGGGGATGCCGCCGCCGGCGACAGGCGACGGTTCGCCTCGCCCAAGGAGTAGGTGAGGAGCTGGCGAAGTTCGCAGTCGTCCGGCAGCCGCCCGATCCGGTCCGCGAGTTCGTCACGCAGCAGCCGCGCGTGCCCGGTCAGCTCCAGCACGGCGAGCGCGGTATCCGCCACCGGCGGCACCGTTTCCGGCGTCCAGGCCAGGACGGACGCGGCCAGCCGGAAGTGCGGTTCGCGGTCGAGCGGCAGCTCGTGCCCGAGTCGCCCGTCGGGATCGTGTACGACGCTGTGGAAGCCGCTCATGGGTGTGTCACTTCCTTTGGAGAGACTCCGACGGACAGTTCGGTGGGATCGGTGGCCACAACGAAGAGGCCGTGCCTCAGCAGCCACGTCCACTCGCGGTTCCAGTCAGCCCACCGGTAGCCGATGTGGGCGAAGCACGGCACGACGAGCCCGGTGACCGCCTGGGCCTGAACCGTGCGCCGCACCCGCAGCCACCCCGACCGGTTCAGGTCCGCGCCGAGCGGGCCGACGTCCACCGCCGCGCAGCCGGCCGGAACGTGCCAACCCTGTCCGGCGGCGTAGGACCGCAGTTCGTCCAGTACCCGTAGGGAGTCGGCCTCGGACGGGACGACGGCGTACACCGCCACGGCGCCTATCGGTGCCGCCCCCACCCCGGACGGCACGAGGGCGCTGAGAGCGGCAAAGGTGTCCGGCATGAGGGCCTCCCGAGGCTGGCGTTCGTGTCCCAGGTCCACGCAAGCAGCCGCCGTACGGCGGGTTCGACGCCGCGGCGATGCAAGAGCGATGTAATTGCCGCCCAGGCGGGGTGAAATGGGCCCGACTGGCGGGCATGTCCTGGGCGGGACCGGTACGGTCTCGGCATCCACCCGCCTGGATATGGAGATGGAGCATGGCCGGCAGACGGCATCCCCCCAACGCCCAGCTGCGTTCCGTACGCGAGCTGGACTTGCAGATGTCCCGAAGCGAGTTCGCCAAGTTCGTCGTCGACACCGGAGCGAGCATGGGGGAGAACGTCGGCTGCACCGCGCGGCTGGTCGCCGCCTGGGAGGACGGGGACGTGACCTTGCCCCGAGCCGTATACCGGCGGATCCTCACCCAGATCAGCGGCCGAGCGATGTCGGAACTGGGCTTCACCGCCACACCGGCCCCCGCCACCGCGACGACGAGCCACCTGTCGCAGGCCTCGGTGGACCGCCGCGATTTCCTGCTCGACGGCGCCGGTGCCGCCCTGGCGCTGCTTCCTCTGCCCGCGGAACGGACCGGCCGGATCGGGGCCGCCGACGTCCGCACGGTCTCGCGGACCGTCACCGCCATCTACGCCCACGACACCGAGCACGGATCGGCGCAGCTGCGCCGGTCCGCGTCCACCGCGATGCACACTGCCTACCAGTGGTTACAAGACGGCAGCTACACCGAACGCACTGGGCGCCAGCTGCGCATCGCCACCGGCCATCTGTCGGTCGCGGCCGGATGGCTGTCCTTCGACTCCGGCCGCCCCGCTGACGCGCGCAGCCTGTACGGCGAAGCCCTCGCCGCGGCCCGTATCGCTGACGACCTCGCCCTTGAAGGCCACGCGTTCGGGTGCCTGTCCCTGGTCGCCAAGGCATCCGGGCGCCCCCGTGAGGCCGTAGCCGCCGCCCAAGGCGCCCAGAGCGCGGTACGCACCTACGGATCCGCCCGCATGCTCGCCCTCATGGCCATGCGCGAAGCCGGAGGCTGGGCGCTCCTCGGCGATGCCGACGCCACCGACCGGGCCATCGTCCGCGCCCACCACCTCTACGCCCAAGGCCCCGCAGAAGCCGACCCCGACTGGCTCACCTTCTTCACCCCCGCCGAGCTCGCTGGCCTCGAAGCCCTGGCCCGTGCCGACCTCGACCAGCACGAGCGAGCCGCCGCCGGCGCCGAGCAGGCCGTACTTCTGCACGGCGACCAGTTCGCCCGCAACCGCGCCCTGTATCTGGGCGACGTCGCGATCCAGCATGCAGTGAGGTCCAGACCCGAGCCCGAAGCCGCCGCCGAAGCAGCCCACCGCGTCCTGAGCTACCTCCCCGACGTCCGCTCCGACCGGCTGCTCCGCCAGCTCCACAACGTCGCCGGCGCCTTGCAACGGCACACCGCCGTCCCAGCCGTCGCCGACTGGCTCGACGCCTACCGCACCACCACGGCCAGCAGCTAGGAGGACAAGGTGACCACCCCCAGCACCAGCACGGACACGGTGATCCGCACCTACGGCCCGGGCCAGGTCCCCGCCCTGCTCGACGTCGCCGCCGACATCTGGGCCGACGCCCACCCCGAACTCGTCAGCAACCCCCAGGCTGCCACCGCCGGGCTGTCCGTCCCCGCGCTCCGCCGCCAGATCACCGGCCACCTCCGCCACGAAGGCATCACCCTGGTCATCGCCTACTCCGGCGGCACCCCCACCGGCATGGGCTACGCCTTCCCCTGCACCGCCACCTACTGGTTCGGCACCGACCTCCTCCCCACCGTCCCCGAAGCCGCACGCACCGAACGGCTGATGGGACTGTGCGAGCTGGCCGTCCGCCAGCCTTGGCAATCCCAGGGCATAGGAACCCGCATGCACCAAGCCCTCATCACCGCCATCGCCCCGAACTGGTCCTCCCTGCTCGCCCTGCCCACCAACGACCGAGGCCGCCAGCTCTACACCCGCCTCGGCTACCAGTACGCCGGCCCCTACCGCAACACACCCGACGGCCCCGAGTTCGACCTGCTGCTGCTCCACGTCGAGCCCGCCTGAGCCAACAGCCTCCGGCGCCTGGCTCTCTTCACATCGCAGGGCCTCTGGACAGCCACCGTGTAAGCACAGCTGCAACCGAGGCCGCGCTGGCCGACAGCTATGTCGGATGTCAGCGCAGGAGGAGGGCTTCGGCAGCAGGGTGCTCAACAGCTGGGCCGTCTCCGCGTCCTCATTCCCGTGATCGACAACCACGGCAACGCCAGCACCTGACGGCAAGGCCCTCGCCGCACTCCAGCGCACATGGCCCTACGGTCTGATCA
>NZ_BNED01000002.1 GCF_016755875.1 Streptomyces spororaveus
CGACGACGTCCGTGCCCGCACCGGCCGCAACCGTATGGAAGTTGCCTACCTCGGCGATGTCCTGGTCGGCTGTACCACCGTGCGCCCGCCCACCGCCGACAACCGTGCCACCGCCACGGTCATCGTCCGTGTCCTGCCCGGGTACCGGCGCCGCGGCGTCGGCACCCGCCTCTACAAGCGCGTCCTGGGCCAGGCCCGCGCGTTGGACGCTCAGGTCATCGAGACCGTGGTGCTGGCCTCCAACCCGGACGGACTGCTCTTCGCCGAGCAGCACGGCTTCACCGAGCTTGAGCGTTATCTTCTGCGCGACGGCGACACCGTGCCCTGGATCGACCTGCGCCTGACCTGACCCGCAGGCCGCAGCGTGCCTGGCCGGCTCCCACGCAGGCTGGCGGCGGGGGCGGCCCCGGCCGTACTGCGTCCCGTGATCGGGGACCGGGGCCTGTCCCGCACACTCCATACCGGCACGGGCCGGGATGGAGCCTATAGCCCGCCGCGGGACCACAGTTCCCGGGGTTTCGGTCACACGTGCGATGCCGGGCATGGGTGTCCGGCGGGCGCGGCCCTGGCGGACGGGGCATGCTGCCGACCGGGGGCGGTGCCGGCGACGTGTGACGGCTGCCGGTCCTGCCCGCGGTCGACAGCGCCACGGGGCTGGGAGCAGCCCGTCCGGCAGGTAGCTCCCCGCACTCGCCATTGCACCCCTCGGCAGGGTGAGAGCAGGGGTTGACGCGCGGGGGCGGGGTGAGCCCCACCCGGACAGAGTGCTCGCCCCCGGCCGTGGGACGAGGTTCCGCGGACGGTCCACGCCGTCGAGCGCGTCCGCGTTCGCCGTCCGCAGGGCGGCCACCCTCGCCCGGCCCGGCCCGGCCGGCCACGCATCCGCCGGCTGACGGCTCTTGGGCCGCGGCGGGCGCCGGTCAGCCTGGCGGCGCATCGACGTCCTCACACGCGCTGTTGGCGGTCGTCTCGGGCGCAGTGGCGATCGCCTCCTGCCAGTGCTGCCGCTCCCCCGCCAGGCCCCGCGCGGCCGGTTCGGCGTACCAGGCCCATGCCTCGGTGCCCGCGGCTCCGGCCGTCGGTCCGGACTGGACCGCGATCACGTACTGGCGGCCGGGCTCCAGCACCGCGTAGCGGTCCGGGTCCTCGGTGGCGTACCGGCCCGGGCTGCCGCCGTTCTTCACCCCCTGCGTGACGTCCAGGACGTCGCCGAACTCGCCCTTGAGAGCCTGCAGGGTTTTCACACGGGTCGTGAGGTAGGCGCTGCCGCCGTCCTCCCGGTAGCGGGTGTTCTCGACGGCTTCGACGACGGCCACCGCCTGGGACTGCGCCGCGACGACGTCGTCACGGCCGAGGTCGGGGCCGCACACCGCGTGCGTGGTCCCGGCCTCCTGGGCGGGGATGGTGAACCAGGCCGCGCCCGCCGCGGCGACGGCCGCGACGAGGCAGCCGCCGACCCACACCTTCACGCTCATGATCAGCCCCACAGCTTCTTCAGGTTGGCCTTGTCGACGTCCGTCGGGGCGTCCGGGTACTGGGCGACGTCCGGCCACATCACCGAGGAGACCGCGTTCTTCCCGCTGCCCGATTTGTGGCACAGCCCGAGCGCGTGGCCGAGCTCGTGCGCCGCGACCATCCGGCGTGTGGCCGGGTCGTAGGTGTCCATGCGCGCCTTGTTGAAGCGGATCAGGTCCGTCGCCGCCGGCCCGGGACGTCGCGACCACACCCCGGCCGCTGCGCTCCGCGGGTCGGAGAAGTCCTCGTAGTTCAGGTCGTTGACGGTCGTCGCCGCATCCGGCGCGATCCTGATCCTCGCCCCCGGGTACGACCACGCCCTGTTGGCGTGGGCGTACTCGGCCTTGTACTTCGTGCTCGCTGTCCACCGGATCTCGCCGTCATCGACCGAGCTGTCCGCACGCGTCTCGGTGGCGTCGCTCCCCGACTTCGCGATGCACGGCGCAGCCACCGCAGCATGCGCAGGGGCCGGCGCGAGGAGCAGCACGGCGGCGAAAACCGCCGGGCCGGCTAAGAGGTTGCGCATCCCGTCAACGGTAGGGCAGGCCCCGCCGAGGAGGATCGTTTCAGCACGGCCACCCGCATCCCGAACCTGCCCCGTACACCCTCAAGCCGCTGGCGGCAGCGGCCCGAGGTTCACATTGGCCGTGCGCTCGGGCATCTCGTTGATCAGGACGGGGTCACTGCCGATCTGGACGCCCAGACCTGCGGCGGGAGCGCCTACGCGCCAGCCCCAGTGCCGGTAGAAGGAGACGGGGTCGTGGCGGGCGGGCGCGAGGCTGGTCAGGGCGGCCCGGTGGCCCTCCACCCGGTACCGGTCGAGGAAGGCCTCTGCGACCTGCCGTCCCAGCCCTTCCCCGCGGCGGTCCGCGCGCACTGCCAGGAAGTCCAGGAGGACCATGCGGCGCATGACGGTCTGCTCGATCACGGTCAGCCCCTCGAGCTTGGTGTGCTCCCGAACGTCACGCGGTGGAGGGTTCGTCCCAGGGCATGACGATCGTGGCGGTGCCCTCGCGGGTCCAGGCGACGCGGCAGGCGCGGTTGTCTGCGTGGGCGCGCCAGCCGTGCATCGAGGCGTCGTAGTCGGCGCTGATCAGCGCGGTCCGCACCCGCGCGGGGCGGGCGGGGGTGACGCTGTCGTCCCATTCCAGGACGTCGACCACCGGCCGGCCGTCCATGACCGCCCAGCCTGCGCCGGCGACCTGCCGCGCCCACGTCGGACGTACGGAAAGCTGGACCAGGGGCTGGCCGCCGTACTCGACTTTGTAGGTGAAGAACACCTTCGGGTCGTCGCCGGTGACGGTGGACTCCACCCGGGCCAGAGGGACTTCGGGAACGCGGGAGGCATCATGGCCTGTGCGCTCACGCCCAGCCTTGAACGCGGGTGTCGGTGCCGGATGCGCCGCGTAGTCCATGTCGTCGAACCAGGCTTCGAACCCGCCACGCACCGCGTCCGTCACAGCCTTGCCGATCAGTTCCCTCGCCTGCCCCACCCGCACGGCCACCATCCCCTCTTCACCATCCGGCCCCGGCTCCCGGGGCCTCCGATCCCGGTATGCCACACCATCGGCGCGACGCGCCCGGCAACGGGACGAGACCACCCTTCGCACAGCCAGGACTTCCCACGGGGCGCTCACACCCGCCGGCACCAGGGAATCGGCGGCGGGGTGGCCCCGGCGGGCTGGAGGAGGCGGACTGGACCCGGAGCAGGCGGGTTTCGGGGTGCGGGTGCGTACGTCGCGGACCGGGAGCCGGCTGCCCAGGGCGGCCGGTGACGTTTGGGGCGGCCCGGTGGTACTGCTGCCCCCAGAGCGCTCTGGGCACCGGGCCTCGCCCGCGCACTCCCTGTCGGCGCGAACTGATCACGACCCTAGCCGTCGAACAGGCAGCCACCCCAGGAACGGGCCGAAAAGCAGCCCGCAGGGGTTGGTCCTGACACCCGAAAACTGACGGCACCCGCCCCCGGCCTGATCGCGGGGCCGGGCAGCGGGATAGCGGTAGTACGGGGTTATCCGAGCCAGACGACGTCCAGGACAGACATGCGCCGGGTGAGGCGGTTAACCGTGTAGACGACGGACAGCTGGCCGACCGACGCGGCGCGGACGTCCTCACCCTCCGGGTCGCCGGTATTCCACTGGGGCCATCCCCACGGGGAGCGGACCGCGATGTCCAGGACGTCGCGGACCATCTCCCGGGCGGGCGCGGGAAGTCCGGCGAGGGTCTTGGCGGCCCGCGGGGATACGCGTACTGCCCACGGCTGTTCTTCCGTCACGGGCGGCCGCCGAGGATGTCGTCAAGGTCGATGAAGTCGGAGTCGTCCTGGCCGGAGTCCATGAACGCGTCGACGGCCGGGGCCGCGGCGACACGGAGCTGCCAGGTGCGTACGACCTCGTGCAGGGGGGCGAGGCTGAAGGTGTGGCGGGCGTCGTCCAGGGCCTTGACCCAGTCCCGTTCGAATGCCGGCGCCCACGTCTCAGCGCGGCGGTCCGCGCGCAACTGCGCACGGAGTTCGGCCGCAGCACCGGGGGCGGGCGCATACGGGGTGACAGGGGCGTGGTCGGGCTGGGCGCTCATCGAGGGTTCCTCCCGGCGGCGGGTCGTACCGCAACGGTACGCGCGCCGGAACAGTGCGGAAGCCGGCATCGTCAGATCTCTACCGGCCGGGCGAGAGTCTGGGCGTACTGGCGCAGCGGCTCGTCCTGCATGTTCCAGGTGGCGGTCAGGTGGTGGAGGAGGTCAGGCGTCGCGAGGTCGGTGTCGCTCGGGGCGCTGGGCAGGAGGCGGTCGGCGGTGGCCGCGAGGTCCTCGGCCGGGACGGACAGCGGGGTCGCGGTCGGGGCCGCCGCGGCCGGCGCCGAGGACCGGGAGGTGGCGGATGCCGCTGCGGGTCTGGACGGTGATGGTGTCCTCGCGCGGGACGTCGGGCCTGGCGACATAGAACGCGGCGTCGTGGCCGGTGGCGGGCAGCAGGGGCTTGCCACGGTCGTGCACGGGGTTGCTCCTAGAGGTCGGGAGTGGTCGGGGGCTGCCCGATGATGTGGCCGAGCCGGAAGTGCGGGTGCCGGGTGGTGGTGTAGCGGAAGCCGGTCAGGATGGCGCCCAGGGCGGTATCCATCGCGCTGCGGACCGTCGCGCAGCGGATGCCTGCTGCGGAGTCCGCGCGATCGGCCTCGGCTTGCCCGAGCGCTGCCGGGTCGAGCCGGGTCTGGGGCAACCAGTCGACGACCACGCGAGCGTCGTCGTCGAGGTAGACCACGACGCCGCCCTGCTCCTCGTCCGCCAGCGGCTCGGGTGGGGCCATGTGCAGCCCGGCTGTGGCGAGGTCTAGCCGCACCTGTTCGAGAAGCAGCTCAGGGGCGACCGCGGCAGCCCCTCGGCCCAGTCGAGGAAGTCAGCCGCTTCCTGCTCCTGGCGTTCGTAGTCGTCCTCGGTCTGGCGGTTCGACTCACGTTCGGCGTCGTTCCTCGGGTCCGGGTACGGGTAGTTGATGCTCGCCATCAAAGGATCCGAATTGGTAGTTCGCATTCAGGTAGTCGACGTCGCTGTTTCCACGTCTGACAGTCCAATAGCGCGGGCTGCGCCGTCCTGAAAATGGATTTCTCCCAATCCTTTTGCCAGGATCCGGCGCACCTGCTGGTCGCTTGGTCCCGTGTCACGGGCGTCGGACAGGCGCTGGGCCGACTGCGGCGGTGTACCGAGACCGGGCGCATGTCTTCACGTGATGCCGGTATGGGCGGCGGTGTGCTGGTGGAGGCGGCCAGACCTGGATGCTGCGACCGGGGGCGGTGGCCGGAGACGTGTGACGGCAGCCGGGGACCCTGCCGCGGTCGGCAGCGCTATGGGGCTGGGAGCGGCCCGTCCGAAACCTTCCGGGCAGTGCCTGGCGTTGACGCGCACAATAAGGCGGCGTCCCGCCCGGACAGTGCACGTCCGGGTGAGCCGAAGCTCAGAAGTTGTCACCAGCGCGACCGACTGAGCTGGTGAATGGGGACGGTCGAAGCAGCCTGGTTGTCACACACGAGGCATCCGACTTGTCACAGGCGCTCAATTCGGCAGTCGTTCTGTCACCGGAGACGAAGATCGGGAGCTTGGGGGCAAGGTCAGGACCGCGCGGTCCGGAACGCCAGATACCGGCTGAAGGCTTCATTGCTGTCGGGGGTGAAGCGCCACTCCACCAGGGCCGACCGCAGCTCCGGCTCGGTCAGCCAGCCATGCCAGGCGACCTCATCGGGATCTGGGACCACGGCGTTGGGCACCACGGCTTCGTGCACGCCGAGCCAGTGAGGGCTCAAGCCGCTGCGGTTGAGGAACGTGAACAGCAGGCGCGGCAGCGCACGAATGCCCAGCTCTTCGGCCAGCTCCCGCGCGGCGGCCTGTTCATAGGACTCGCCGACATTTGCGGCGCCACCGACCTCGACCTCATAGAGCCCGGGGAAGCGTGATACCTGTTCCGACCGCCGGTGGACGAGGATCCGGCCACGCTCATCACGACACACCGTCACGGCGACTCGGTGGAGCCAACCCTCTCGGATGGCTTGCCGGCGGCTGGCCACCATCCCCAGCACACGATCTTGATCGTCGACACGCTCCACCAGTTCATCCACAACGCACACCCTGGCAGAGCCCGCTGACAACGCCGCTTCTCCGAGCCGGCAGAGGCCGACCCAGGAGAACCGGAACCAGGAGGCCGGACACAGATGACCACCGTTGTCGACCTGTCGCGCTCAGGCTCAACCGCCCACAACACCGTCGGTGACAACCAGCCTGCCTATGTGACAACCATCGCGCTTCGGCTCACCGGGCGGTCCTGCTGGGCGCGGCGACGGCCGGGGTTCAGAAGGAGACGTCGAAGTAGTCGATGTCGGTGAACTCGACCCGGAGCTCGTCGGCCCGGGTTCCGCCGTCCTTGAAGTAGATCTCCTGCAGTCCCTCGGCGACGATCGCCCGCAGGTCGCGGTCGGCGGCGCCCTGTGCGCGGGCGTCGAACAGGCGCTGGGCGTACAGGGGCGGGAGGTGGACCGTGAGCCGGCGGACGCGGCCGTCGTCGGTGCTGCCGACGGGGGCGGTGTAGCCGAACCGGGCTCGTGTCTCGACCGTGATGCCGGTGCTGGTGGCGGCCTCCTTACGGCGGCGGCCACGCACCACCGGCTGCCAGCGGGCGCGCACGGCCGTATCGATGCGCTCCGCGACAGGCTTGGGTGGAGTCTTGCGGTCGCCCTTGCGGTAGCGCTCCACCGACCGCTGGCTGACTCCGAGCTCGGCGGCGACGGCCTTGGTCGTCTTGAGCCGCTGCAGCAGGAAGTTGATCCGGCCTTTCAGGGTCTTGGGCGGTTCTTTGGTGAAGGCCTCCTGGTCGGCCCGCTCGATCGCGTCCTCGATCTCTCCCACGGTGGGGACTCCTCTCTCGGCGGGGTGGGGCCCGGCCGCCGCGGCGGGGGCTGGCCCGGACATCAGCGGTCCGCATGTCTCTCACGCGGACCGGGACCCGCCACGTGGGGCTGTGGCGGGGTAGGGAGCATGCACAGACCGGCGGCTAGAGACACAACCGTGCTCATTCGTACGGGAACTCGGGGTTGGTGGCGCCCCCGAAGCCGTCGGCAGCGCCGCAGGGGGTGTCACTGCCGGTGGGGGCTACTTGGGTGTCCCTTCGCAGCGAAGGCCGAGCGTTCTCACCGAAGGTTGGGCGAAGGGCTCTTTCTCGCCAAAGGTTGAGCGCGCCATCGAGGCCTGCGCAGAGGCCGTAGCCTGCTCGCTGACCGGCGAGGGACTGTAAGGGTCCGCGGAACGCCGGAGTTCGGCTGGGCTCACGCCTGAACCCCGGCCCGGCACCGGACGGTCACGACCGTTCGACCTCCGCCATGAGGAGGCGCAGGGTCAGCGAGTGCTTCTGCGGCGGGAGGGCGTCCAGCGCGGCGCGGGCGTGCGCGGCGCCGGCGGCGGTGTCCCCGGAGCGGGCGAGCATCAGCCCGCGGTGCATCTCCAGGTGGGTCGCGAACCGGGGCAGGGTCGCGGGCAACTCGGCGGCTGCGGCGTCCTGGGCGGCGACGGCGGTGGTCTCGTCGCCGAGGCGGGCGGCGAGCAGGGAGGTGAAGACGTTGACGCGCCAGTGGGGGACGGCGTAGTCGGAGGTCTGTTCGTGGGAGCCGGCCCGGTCGAAGATGCGCCGACCCTCGGCGAGAAGCCGACGTGCGGTGGTGTGGTCGCCGCGGATGGCCGCAGCGTGGGCTTTGCCGAAGACGGCGTTCAGCAGGCCCAGGGACGGGCGGTCGCTGATGGCGATGGCCTGGTCGGCGAAGACGTCCGCGACCGGGAGGGCTGCGCCTTCGTAGCCGAGGGCGATCGCGGCGCGGCCGCGGACCCAGACACGGGTGTCGAGGTCTTCGGAGGCGTCGGCGGCCTTCGCGGCCATCCGGTACCAGTGCACGGCTTTCGCCCCGTCCGAGCCCGGGAACGTCTTCGCGTAGAGGGTCATCAGGCGGGCGGCGACCGACCAGAGACGGGGGTTGTCGAGCTGCTGCTGGACGGTGACGAGTTCGGCGCTGACCCGGCGCTGGATGTCGGCTGCGCCCAGGCTCATGTACTCGGTGCCGTACGTGGCCAGCTTCGCCTCCCACGCCTCGATGGTGGGGCCGCCGGTCAGGCGGGCGGCGAACCCGGCGCTGAGGAGGTCGGAGGCCACCAGCGGGGCTATCGCGGCGCCGGCCGCGTCGGTGAGGAACTCACGTCGGTCCACTTGACCCTCCAGAACGGCCAGCGGTACGTCCAGCACGACGGACAGGCACCGCAGGTAGTAGGCACCCGGCTTCACCGCGCCGCGCTCCCACCGGGACACGTACTCACGGGTCAGAGCCGTCCCGTACCGGGCGTTGATGTGGTCGGACAGCCTGCCCTGCGACCATCCTCGCGCGGTACGCAGGTCTCTGATCAAGTCCCCCAGGTCCATCACCCCATCTTGCCCCTACCGATGCCCCTGGTGAGGGGACATCAGATCACCGACGGTATGCATGCGAGGGGCCCGTGCAGGCAGTCGAGGAGTGGTGAGCGGCATGACGTACGACAGCAGGCCCGGAGCACCCGGCGGAGGCCAGGGCGCCGTGGTGCACGTGACACTCCCCCGACTCGATCCCAAGCCGGTCCCGGGCTGTCCGCGGTGCACGGGCGCAGCGGCACGGCGGTCCATGTACCGCCGGACCGGGGACCTGTCCGGGGTGTCCGACTGCAACGTCGTCATCCGCCGCCACCCCCACGCCTGAGACAGGAACCGTGATGATCGACCGGCACGACATCGGGCACCGCGTCCAGGACGCCCACGGCAGGACCGGGATCCTGCGGGAAATCGACCCCGCTTGGGAAGACCCCTCCGACCCGCCCGGCGGCCGCCGCTGGCAGGTGGTGGCCTTCATCTCGCCCGAGCGCGGCGGACGCGAGTGGCACGCCGACCCCACGACTGCCTTCCGGATGTGAGGGGCTGTCCTGACACCCGACACCTGACGCCTGTGCCGCCACGCGCGACGGCAGCCGTCCCCTGGGGGTGCGCCCGGCAAGGGACGGAACGCGTCAGGTGCCAGGCACCAGGCCCGCTCCAGGCAGACCCCGGGGGGCGGATGGGGCTCCCGAAGCGGTGTCCGAAGGGCACGTCATGGCCGCGCCAATCACCAACTCCTCCGCCAGCCAGCCGCCCCACAGCGCTCGTCTCAGTCAAGCTCGCCCATCACGTGCAGTTGCGCGAACTCGTCAGCCAGCATGCCCATCACGCCAGGGCTCTCAGCCGTCCAGATGCGCGCGCAGCTGTGTGTTGAGAGCCCCGGCCATCTGCCTGAGCTCGCTGACCTGCTGGACAAAGCCCGTAGCCCAGCCCCCACTGGTGCCCGGGCGCGGCATCTGGTTGGAGATGACGAATGCCTGGGCCATGATCCGGGCGGAGGCGTCGCCGGAGCTCGGTGCTTCTAGATCGAAAATGACACTGGCCCGCCGCATCGCCTGATGGGCGCTCTCCACCTGGTCCAGATGTGCCTGCGCGACGAGTCGACTACCGCTGGAGTATGAGGCGTCCACCAGCCGATCAAGGGCGTCCACGTACTCGTGTGCAGCCAGGATGAATGCCACTGCCGCATCCCTGCGCAGCATGCGCCTCCACTGCCTGCGCTCTTCCTCGCCCTGTACTTCCGCCTGCCGGATGGAAGCTCGCGCCTGCTCCACCGCACCGAGTGCCTGCGCCCTCATCCCGCTACGGCCTAGCGCGGCCGCGGCTATCGCCGCGCCCCCGCCGGCGAGGGCGCCGATACCCGCGCCGACCAGCCCCGCTAGTCCCTGATCCATCAACGGCCTCCGTCGTTTGAGCCTGGTGTCCCAGTGGAATTCTGGGGCGTGATGACATGGGCCGAGCTACGCACAGGGATTCTGCGAGTACCTCAACGCTCACGCTCACCATGAACTCAGACGGTGCCGGACCGCCCACTGCGGAGATGGGCATGTGCGGCCCCGCCGACCGGACTCACCAACGGTTCCGCTCCCTGGCCTCCGGGACTCGGACACACCGGGATCTGGGCTTCGCCCTTCGGGCCCCGTCTGTCCGGGCGTCGGGGGCTGATCACGCGTGCCGCCTCTGCGGGACTGGTCCCGGTGCTGGCCTCGCTCACGCGCCCACCGTATCGGCGTGGCGGTCGTGGCCGCCTCGATACAGTCAGACCCAGCGCTGTCGTCACTCGGCCCACGGATCCGACAAGCTCTGGCGACGGGAACTTCACCTCTCTGCGATCCAGTTACCCCAGGGGGATCCCCGATGAGTCAAGGAGGGCCTGTGACCGGTACGCAGCCGCTGTTCACCCGCGTGGAGCTGAAAGGCCCGCCGGAGGCCGTCGACGATCTGGTCACGGGTCTGAGCGAGATCGGTGAGATCGCCTTCGACTCACGCGGCACCCCCGACGCCCGCGGGGAGGTCGCCTGCATCGCGGAAGTCGTGACGGCGCCCCGCCTGCCTGCTTCCGGTCCCGGCCCGATGCGCGTCGTCATGCAGACGGCCTTCGACGTCGATCCCGCACAGTGGCCGGGGCTGTCCCTGGAGGAGGTCCGGGCGCGGCTGGAAGAGGCTGTCACCGCGGCCGTGTCACACGCGGTCGCGGGCAGCAGCGGCGTCGCGGCGCGGGTGGTCTCCTTGCGCCCCGCCCGAGCGCCCCGGGTATGACCGGCGCGATGCGCTGGGAGGGTGTGTCGCTGCGGCTGGCCGGCTGGAAGGCCGGACCGGGACACCGCTGGCCCGGCTGGCAGGTCATCGCCCTGGTGGACGGCCGGCAGGCCGGATCCGTGCAGTTCCACGCCCACCCGCGGGGCGCTGCCGTGGCGGTGTCGATGCTGGAGGTGCTCGACGGGTTCCGGGGGCGGGGTCTGGCCTCCCTGCTGATCGACACGGTCTACGAGGCCTATCCGGACGCCTGGGTCGATCACGGGGTCCGGACCATTGACGGTGCGCACTGGTGGGACGCCTACCGCGATCCGGCGCCGGGGCGGAACATCCACAACCGGCCGCCAGGGGAATGGGCGGCCTACTTCATGGCGAGCAGGGTGGCCGCCGACAAGACCCGCAACGCGTCGTGGAACAGGCACTTCGGGCTCGACGGGCATGGCGGGGCCGAGTACCGCTACCGGCAGCGGCTGGAGATGGAGTTCATCGGCCACGACAAGTCCTTCCTCCGGCGGGTGGACATGCCGCAGGCCGATCCGACCGCGCAGGCCCTGCACGCCGGGCAGCTGGTCCACCTGCCACCAAGGCTGCACCGCTACGTGCACGACCCGGGCAATCCGGCGGAGCAGCGGGCACACGCCCTGCTCGACCACCTCGGCCACGGCAACCTGCCGCGCCCCGAAGATCACACCGGGTGGTGGAACACCACCCCCGGTGCCGCGCTCGACGACGCCGTGCACCGCGAACTCGCCGCGGGCGGCCAGGGGCCGGGCCTTCCCGCGACCCAGCTCGTCTTCCACGCCCTCCCTCTGCCCGATGAAATCCCCGAGTACGAGAGCGCGGGAAGCTACCTGGAGTACACCAGCAGCGGTGACGTCCCGGTGGAGCTGGCCGGGTTGTCCTGGCGCCAGAGCTCGGCACCCCAGACCCTCCACTCGGCCATCTTCGACCTGCCCGTCGAAGCCGCCGTCCCTCCGCTCTACCCCCAGGCAGCGAGCGACAGCTACCTGGAGCGCTACGACGAGGCCGGAGCGCTTCGCACCCCGCCGACGCCTTGGGAGCAGCTCATCGCCGGCAGGGCCGGAGAGCTGAGAGCCGTCGCGGACCGGCTGCTGGACGGCATCGCCGCCCGCGCGGCCGCAGCACCCCCCAGCCCACCCGCGCCGGGCCCCACCCGGGCAGACGATCCACGGCAGCCACCGCCGGCTCCCACCCCCCGGCCCCGCCTCCCGTAGCCGAAGCGCCCCGTCCACGAGGACGTCGCCAACGTCGGCAGGTCTCGGCTCTACCGTGGGGGTGGGGCCGCGCCGCCCCGGTGCCGGAGCGGCCTCGCCCTGCTACGCGGTGGGGCTGAAGCCGAGGGCTTCGGAGATGACCGGCACCCCGATCGACAGGGTGAACATCGGCCCGAGGGCGTCGGCGTCCAGGGTGCTGCCGATCTGGTGGAAGCTCTCGGCCATGTTGCCCTCCTCGAAGCCGTCACCGAGGAGGTCCCATGGTGAGTGGCCGGTCGGGCGCTCACGGGCCTGGGTGGCCGCGGTGACCGCGTAGCAGAGCGCGGCCGGCCACAGTTCCTCGACCAGGTAGTCCCGCGCGTCCTCACCGCCACCGTCTTCCTCGTCCTCTTCCAGGGTGGCGGCAACCTCCGCACGGAATCGGTCGCGAAGGTCGGGGTGAGCTGCTTCTACCGCGCTCACGAGTGTGTCCAGCCTCGTGCCCGGTCCCAGGTCCTGCAGGGCGGGGGGCAGATCACCGGGCGGAAGCCACACCCACACCTGACCGGGGTCGAACCAGTGCGGCAGCGGCAGTCGCAGAACACCGTCATCGCCTTCGAGACGCTCGCGGAGGTCCGGACCCGCGGCGCAGGCCAGCAGCGCGGTCACGGCCGACCAGCCTGCGGGGGCGGCGATGTCCTCGTCGGTCAGTGCGTCGATCGCGTAGGCCAGGCGCAGCGGGTGGCTGTGGAGGATGTCGCCGTCGAAGACGCAGAACGGGCAGAGTAGGAGCCGGTCGCTCTCGGTCGCCGGCAGGAGGTGCGCGGCCGGGTACTTGTCGCCGCACAGGGAGCACTGTGCGGCGTTGACCAGGGCGTCGGCCTTGGTTGCTCGGGCGCGTGCGAGCTCCGCGCCCACGGTGTGCACGATGTCCGCGAGCGGTGTGGTGGCGGGGAGGGTGAGCACCATCGCTTCCCCGGTGTTGATGGGGATCCTGGGGGCGATGAAGGTCAGTTCGGGGACCGTCGTGAGGTCGTAGTGGTCCGGATCGTCGGGATCTGCGTCAAGGTCCGATCCGCCGCCCGGCCGGGAGAGCATCGACCAGACCGGCCCGAGCCAGCCGGTCCAGGTGCCGCCCTCGGGGAATCCGTCGTTCTCCACCGGCCAGCCCTCGGCCTGGAACGCTTGGATCAGGCGGTCCTGGATGTCGGCGGTCAGGATCTCGTGGGGAGCTGATCCGTGGAGGCGTGCGGCGCGGGCGTGGCTGGTCCCGTCGGCCTCGGCCCGGATGGCCAGCTTCTTCTTACGGTTGCGCGTCATGCGTGCTCGTCGTCCCGTGCAGTCCCACGTCCCGCACTTCGGTGATCCAAGCACAGGTGATCGTCGGTGAGATTCGACAGAACCTTGTCCGCCGGCGCTGCTTGTCACGTGGGAACGCACAGCATCGGAGTCGGGCGGTCACAAACGCCGCACCGACCGTAGCGCCGCAACTCGTGCCGGGACAAGCCCAGGCGGCGGGCGCCCAAGAACTTGCCGGGCTCCCGCCGTCGACCGTGTCAGGACCTGGAGCTGTGATGCGGACGGTTCCCGTGGCCCTGAAGCCGTCCTCTCGACGTCTGCCTGGTTCATCCGGGCGGAGAACGGCAGCCGGACCCGATCCGGTCAGGCTGAAGGGCCGTCACCCCTTCCCGAGGCGACGGCCCTTCGGCGCTTGCTGTTTCCGGCCTACGGGGCGGGGGTGAACTCCACTTCGGTGTCGCCGCAGCCGGCCGCGATGTCGAGCAGCCGGTCCTGCTCCAGCTCGTCGACCGCGAGGCCCCAGCGGAGCTTGGTCGCGGTCCACTCGGCCCCGTACCGGCACAGTGCGTCCGCGGCCGGCGGCAGCCACTCGGCCGGGTCCTGATCGGCCTTCTGCCGGTTCGAGCGGGCGGTGACCGCGACCAGGGAAGACGGCTGACCGAGGTCGTTCGCGTAGGCCTCGCGCCTCTGGGCGGTCCATGAACTGGCCCCGCTGTCCCAGGCCTCGGCGAGGGGCACCATGTGGTCGATGTCCAGCGCCCCGGCCGGGGTCACCTCGCGCGCGTCATAGTACGACCACCACACGCCCCCGGTCAGGGTGCAGCCCGGCCCGACCTCGGGCGCCTCCAGGGCCTCCGCGATCAGCACCTCGGCCCGGGTGTTGCAGCCGTCGGACGGGTTCGCGCCCGCGTTCCAGTGCCGGAAACTCGAACGCTGGTAGCCGGTCCGGTCCTCGGTCGCGATCGGGAGCGCGGAGACCGCGACGCCGATCGGCAGCACCTGCGGCACCGCCGCGACCGGGGGCGCAGGGGGCGCGGCCGCGTGCGCGGCGGTGACGGGCAGGGACAGGAGAAGGGCAGCGGCGGCCGTGACGGCCGACCGCATCATGATCATCATGGGTTGGTTCTACCGGCCCCCGTACCCTCGGCAACAGCCTCTGGCCCCGGCTTCACCCGCCCGGTCACCCAGGTTCACCGGCGAAACGCCACTGCACGGGCCACCCGGCTGGGTGAGCACCACGCTCCCCCGCGTCGTTGCGCCCCGACGCCGACCGCCGGCGGCCGGCTTGGGCCCGCCCGGCTACATGAGCCGGGTGAAGCCGAACTGGTTCATGAGGTCGGTGAAGGTCTCCTGCGCGTGCTCGCGCAGGACGTCGTCCTCGTCGGCGGGGTTGACCTGGGTGGTGACGGGCTGGATGCGGCGGGGCCGGCGGGCTTCGTCAGGGATGCTCGTGAAAACGCCGTGCTCCGTGACGACCGGTGTCAGAGGCGTCGGTTCGGCGGTGACGATGGCCGTAGTGACGTGGAGCGTGCTGTCCACGCGCAGGTGACGGGCGAGGTCCTGGGCGAGCGTGAGCACGTCACGGCACGCGGCGCCGGTGACGTCCGCATCGACCAGGATGCCTGGAGCCGACTCGTCCGCCCGGCCGGAGCCTCGCATCGCGTTCCAGGACAGGTTGACGGCGAGGACGGTACTGCCGTCGTGGTGCAGCTCGGCGTAGATGCCTCTGCCTTGGCCCATGAGCAGGGGCAGGGTGCTGAAGACCCAGCGCCGCAATCCGGGCCGCGGCCGGACGATTTCGAGGCCGGTCAGCGGCCCGGCGGCCAGAGGGTTGCCGGCCAGGCGCCTGGAACGGGTGCGGGCGGTCTCGCAGAGGACGGCCGCGCTTTCCCGGGCGAGGGCTGGTGCGGTACGGGACAGCGGGCGCTCGGGGCGGGCGACGGCCACGAGCCAGGCGGAGGGTTCAGCCTGGTCGGGAAGGATGCCGTCCAGGGCGTGGGTGAGGAGCTTGTCGGTCTCGTCCTGGGCGTGCTGGGCGCGGGTGAAGCGTTCGCGGTAGGCGCGTTCGATCTGGTGCTCGGCCATCCATGCGGTGTGGTCGGCGTCGCGGTAGGGCACGACGGCGGCCTGCTGGTCCTTGTCCTTGGCGGCGGTGCCGTAGACGTGGTGGGGAGCCATGGGGCTGGCGGGTATGTCGATGACCAGGAAGCTGAGGTTCCCGTCGGGGGAGGTGAGGGTGGTGAAGGTGAGGTCGGGCAGGTAGGGCTGGACGTGGTTGCGGATCCACTGGGCGTACTGCTGGGTGTGGACCTCGTCGGGGTCGATGCCGACCGGGATCGTGGTCTTGTCCGTGACGCCGTAGATGAGCAGGCCTCCACGGGTGTTGGCCATCGCGGCGACGTCCTTGGCCAGCTCGTTCCACCGCCCGTCACGTGGAGGCTGCGGGAGCATCTCCTTCCAGTCCAGGTCATCGGACTCGGCAAGGTTGTCGTCGGCGGCCCTCTTGACCATGTCGAAGGTCAGCGGGCCGGGCTGGGCACCGAGGTGCTCGTGCAGTCGTGTCCATGAACGGGCCATGCCCGCACCCTACGGCGCACCGCTGACACCTCGGACGGCGTTGGGTTCTGTGCCCTAGCGCGGGGTCTCGTCGTACCACCATCTCCCGCGGCCGCTGGTCGGCAACCCTGTAGGGCGCAGACCAGCCGCCAGGTGTGAGGGGAGTGGCTAGTGCCGTCGGCGAAGGTACTCGGTGCCCTGCCGCTGGAGCTTGCGCCGCACGCTGTTCCCCATCTTTTCCTTCTGACCGACCTTCAGTGCAGCCTGCTTCCAGGTCAGGCCGGTCGCGTAGCAGAAGGCGACCTCCCGCTCCTCGGGCGAGAGCTTGTCCAGCACGATGCCGACCTCCTCCTTCAGCCCCGGGTCCGGGTCGACGGCGCCACTGCCCGCGATGAGGTCGGCGTCGTCCAGCCGGACCACCCGCCGTCCGCGGGCGGTGCGCTCCCAGAGCTCGGTGTCCGCAGAGGTCGCGGCACGGAATGCGGCGCGCAGCAGGGCCCGAAGCTCGTCGTCGGTCCGTACCTGCTCGTCCCAGCCCTCCTCCAGCAGCCCCTGGGCGACGCGCTCGCGCCGGCGGTCTGGGGCAACGTGGCGGGCGAAGTGGCCGACGACGATGTCGTCGGGCCCGTGGTGGACGCTGGCGTGCCGGGCCTGGAGGGCCGCGGTGAACAACGAGCGGGGCGCGTAGCCGTGCCATCCCCACACGAAGGGGCCGCCGGGGGCCGGCTTCAGGTGGCCGTGGAGTCCGAAGAGGGCGGCGCGGGTGTCCACATGGTCGGGCTTGAGCTCCATGATGAGGGCGGTCAGCACGTGGTGGGATGCCCGGGCCCTCTGGGCGGGGCCGTCCCTCCCGATCACCAGGACGATAGGGCCGATCATGCCCGGCCCGACCCGGCCGCCGGGCACACTCACGTCCACGGGCTGAGGGTCCCGGTGCTGGATGAGGCGGGGCGGAAGGCGGTCCAGGGCGCAGGCGGTGCGCCAGGTCCAGACGGCCCAGGACTTCGCACGCCAGGCGGGTACAGGGCCGGTGGGGGCATGGCAGTGGTCGTGCACCAGCCGGCCGAAGAGGTCGCGCCCGCAGCTGAGGCGGTCTGTGCTCCCCCAGGGGCAGACCGGGTAGGTGCGGGGCGGCCGGCGGTGGGCGAAGAGGCTCTCGGCAAGGTCGGTGAGCGCCCGCAGCATGTCCCCTCCGCCGTCGGCGGGGAGCATGAGGTCGCCGAGAACCGGGCCGAGGCCGTACGGGAAGAGCTGCTGCGCGCGCATGCGGGCCCTGCGGGCCAGCGCGGCCACACGCTCGATCGTGGCCGTGTGGTGCTCGTAGCCGACCAGCGTGCACGCGAAAGCGAGCTGTTCGAGCTGGTCGGTGTCGAAGCGCGGGATCCCCTCAAGCCAGCGCCGGGGGTCCGGGCCGCGGCGCCGGCCGGAGGGACGGCAGCTGGGGCACAAGCGGCCCAGTCCGGTCGCGGGCGCGGGCGGCATCCACCCACGCGCCTCGGTCGGCCCCGGCGCGGCAGCGGGCTGGCGGCGGGTGTTCACGGGCGCTCCAGCAGGTGGTCGGCGAGCAGGGCGGCCGCGACCGCGCCGCCGAAAACCTCCGCGGGCGACGCGCCCGCGGCCCACAGGCCCCCGCCCGTGACCGCTCCCACCAACAGCACCACCAAGACATACACGTTCACCAGCCGGATCCCTCCGCTGAGCGGGAGCGGGCCCGATGCCCCTCCTCACCCTTCCGGGACAGGCGACACCCACACCGACAAAGATTCTTGCGCGAGTTCACGTCGCCCGATCCGATCGGGCGAGATCGGCATCGTTTCGATCGTTCTGCCGAGGGGAGCGGCGTTCCGGTGCATGGCAGCCTGGGTCGACGGCGATCGCGGGCATGCCCCGGGGCGTGAGCGGTCGGCCGGGCATCAGGGCCGTCGCGCCAGCGGGCCGGGGGGTGTACTCAGCGGGTGCGGCGCGTCGCTGGAGCGCAGTGGTGCGTGGAGGGCGAAGCAGCGGCGTAGTCGCAGGGGCGGGTGCAGGTGCCCTGTGCGTATGAAGTTCCAGGCGCGGGCGGCGAGCGGGGTGGTGCGTTCGTCGGCGATGTCGGCGGTCCACATGCCAGCGACGCTGGTACGGCCGCAGGCCCGTACCGCGGCGGCGTCGCAGGCGAGTTCAGCCCACCAGTGCAGAGCGGCGGTACCCAACCACGCGGTCAGGGCGGTCACGGTGAAGGCCCAGAGGGGCAACAGGCCGGAGGCGAGGATGACGGACACAAGCGCGCACGTTTCGACGACGAGCCGGGTGCGGGTGTCTCGCCGGCGGAGGTGGGCGAGTTCGTGTTCCAGGACCGGCGGAAGGTGCCGGGTGTGGTCTGGGTGGAACCAGAGGGCGCCGAGCCACAGGTGCCCGGCCAGGCCGTGGCCGGTCGCGCGGGCGTCCTTGTGACTGTGCCGGTCGCCGGGCAGGGCGAGGGAGACGCGTTCCAGCCCGTGACGGCGGGCGAAGGCGTGCACGTGTTCCTCGGTCTGCCGCATGCGTGCGGCCATCTCCAGGTAGAGCGCCGTGGGATCGGGCGCCTTGTGCGGGCGTACGAAGGGGTCCCAGGTCAGTATCTGCGCGAAGTACCCGGATGAGATGGCGCGGTCGCTGGTGTGGTGGCCGTGCCAGGCCCAGAGCGCGCCACCGACGAGCGAGGTGTAGGCGGCGATGGGGTGGGGGCCTTGAACGGCTGTAGAGACGACCTGCCCGGTGATCAGGGCTCCGACGATGAGGTGAACACCCCAGCGGTCCAGTAACTCCCCGATACGCATGGCGTCAGCGTAGTCCGCTCTGGGGGGCGAGCTGATGCCGCTCCCGATGAATGAGGGCGTGAGGAAGGTTCGCGGGTACGCCGCCTACCAGCGCGGATAGGGTGCAGCAATGGATCCGATAGCGGCGTTTTCGCAGATGAGAGCCGTCCCCGCGGGAGTGGGGCAGCACCATGGCCGTGGTGCCAGTGTGCTCTTCTTCGGAGGTGCAGACGGGCATGACGACGCTCTGCCGCGGGCCGTCGGCATGGTTCCCGTGAGCCTTCCCGTGACCAGTGACAACCGCTGGGAGTGCTCGATCGACCTTGAGAACCGGTTGGCTCTCCTCTTCGAGGGCCATGAGCTGGTCAGCGGGCTGAACGTAAGGGTTTGGGACATCAACCGCGCCCGTCAGCACGGTTGCAGCGTCATCTACCTGCCCGGCGTCAACGACTCCGAGGACGTGGTCGGTGCGCTCCTGGGCCAGTCCGGGTGGTGGGTTTTTGCGCAACACCAGCCGACTCTGCAGACCGCCGCCCTCCAGCCGCCCGTGGGGTGGGCCCGCTCGGTCCTCATCGGGCTCGCCCGACGCATCCGCGGGGCTGCGGTGAAGGGCGATGGCTGACGAGTACCTCCGTCGGGGTGCAGGTCCCGAAATGCGGCGGCGCCGGCGCCTGCTCCGCGGGTAGCGTCGTCTGCAGGGGGGTGCGGCCCTGGCCACCAGGGCCGCGACGGGGGCCGCGCCCCGACACACTCCAGCCCCGGCATGAGCCGTGTCAGTGATTCTCGGGTCTGTCTCGCCTCAGGTCGGGTCTGCGCTCGTTAGGGCAGGAGCTGGATACGAGTCGTGGGAGGAGCCGACGTGGGTAAGCGTGAGAAGGGCCGCGGGCATCGCCGCTTCTCTGGGGGATGGTGTGATGCGCAACTCTGTCTGTGCAGCTCAACGGCACTTCCACTGACCGTGGTCTCCGCAACAGGTGTGGCGCTATCGCTCCGCGGGGTGAGCTCCCCGGAGCGCGCTTGACGTTGCCTGCGTCGCGCCATGTCAGTCGCGGCAAAGCGCCACCCAGTAAACGCCGCTGCGACTAAGCTCGGCGGGGGACGGTTTGTTCCGTGCCCCTGAGCGGTTGCCTCCTGATAAGGAAATGCAGTGTCGATCTGGACCGAGATGGGTTTTCAGGAAAGTCCGTATGCGACTCGCCCAGTACCTGCCTCTGCAGAGGGTGAAGCTCTGTTTGTGGGGCGTGAAGTAGTCGCTAAGAGATTGGCTAACCGTCTCACTTCATCGGACCGGCATCCGACGATCGAAGGCGAAAACGGAGTAGGGAAGACGAGTCTCGTATCCGTTGTCGGTTACCGACTTCGACGCGAGTATGAAGAAGGCGAAACGGGCCAGGCCATTATCCCGCTCGATGAGGCGTTTCAGCTGACGCCGAAAGAGACTGCCGCCTCACTGGAGCGAAGGGTCCTTCTGGCGGTTGCGAACGCGATGATCGAGCATCATGGCGTTCTGAAACGTGGCGGGCATAATGTTCCCGACGTTTCTAATGTGAAGCGCTGGTTGAATTCTCCTCTCCTGACTGGTGGAGGTGGAGGCGGCAGCGCCCTCGGGTTCGGAGCGAACGCCACTCGCACTGTTGCGGCGAATACCGGAGCCGGCTTCAACGAGGAAGGGCTGAAGTCGACCATCACTGGATGGCTTAGCCAGTGCTTCCCCACTTCGCAATCCGGCGCCTTCGTGTGCGTGCTCGACAATCTGGAGCTTCTTGAGACATCGAAGGACGCCAGGGCTCTTCTCGAGTCGATGCGGGACGGCATGCTGTCCATGCGAGGTCTCAAGTGGGTCCTTTGCGGAGCGCGAGGCATCGTCCGGACAAGTGCCTCGTCTCCGCGGCTTGAAGGAAGACTCGCTGAGCCTCTCGAGCTGGATCCCATCGCTGACGATGAGATCACCCAGGTGATCGCTCGCCGGTTGGACTACTACCAAATCAACGACTCTGCTGTAGCTCCCGTCGGACCCGAAAGCTTTAAACTCCTCTACGATATTCTGAATAAGAATCTCAGGAATGCGCTCAAATATAGTGAGGATTTCGCGTTCTGGCTGGATGATGAGGGGCATATCGGAAAGCGTGAAGACGATTTCGGTGCCCTGTTTGAAGAGTGGGTCAAGCGTGAGGCGGCAAAGAGTGCCGAACAGACGGATCTGTCCGGCACTCGCGCCTGGGAGGTTTTTGGTTCTCTCGTGTCGTATGGCGGGAGTTGCTCTCCTGGCGATTATTTCGAGTTCGGATTCCAAACACCGCAAGCCATGACCCCTCACATCAAGACCCTCGAAGATGCAAATCTTGTTCAGAGTTCGACGTCGGACGAGGATCGACGAAGGAAGACCATTACCCTGACGCCTCGGGGCTGGTTCGTTCGATATGCGCGGAGCGGGTTCGTGCTGCCGGAGTGATTGGCGTTCGTTCCGCTTAATTGATTGCGCGGGTCAGCTCTCGGTTCGCTGCCCGGGCGGCGTCAAGCTCCTCGCTGCGCTCCTCGAGCTCAGCCTGCTTATGGGCGAGTTCTTGCTCAAGCAGATTGATTCTCCGCTGGAGCTGGTCGATGTCGACCGGGGCTCCGAGCCCGGACTCCGCCCAGACGTCCTTGCCGAGCTGGGAAGACAGTCGTTTCTCCAGCTGCCGGACCTGTGAGGTGAGGCGCTTGTTGGCTTCCAGTGCGTTCGCGAGGTCAGCCTGGAGGTCCACAGTCCGGGCTCGGAGGCCTCCTTCACCTGGGGGCGAGTCGGCCCCGGTGGCGGTCGCGGACGGCCCGGGCGGCGTGATGTTGCGCTCGTCAGGGAGGGCCGACGCTGGTGGTGTGGCGCCTCAGCCCGAGGCATCGGTCTTCGCCAGCAAGGCGGACGGGGGTCTTGGCCACCACGCGCAGCGCACATGGGAGGCGCTGCGGACGGCGGGCGCGCGGGAGAGTCGCGTGGAGGAGCTCTGCGAAGCGGTCGGGTTCACTCAGCGCACGGTGGCCATGCACCTGGAGGGTCTTGCCGCGCACGGGCTGGCCGTCCAGGTCGCGGGCGGCTGGAGGGCCGCTGACGCGGTTCAGGGGCTGCCGGCTCCGCGGCCCGGTGAGCCGGTTCTGGCGGCCAGGTCCGTCGTCCCGTAGGGGGGTGTGGTCAGTCCGCGCGGAAAGCGGCCGGCTGCAGCGACTTGTGGTGCGCGCAGGACGAGCAGGCGCAGGCGTCGGACTCGACGTGCTCCGCGAGGACTTCGCACTGGAGGCAGCCGCAGTAGGCGGGCTCTCCGGGGGCCCGCACGTGCCCCGGGGGCAGAGGTTGTGGCGCCGGCCATGCGCCCGGGATGTGGGACGGGTCGCGGAAGTCCGTAGGCGAGGGGGCAGGCTCTGCGGGGGCGGGGCTGATCAGGACTCGCATGAATGCTCCCAGATCGCCTTCGTCTCGCATGGCCGTGATGTCGTCGGACTCGGCCGTGAGCATGAGCTGCGTCCCGTGGATCCCGCCCGGACAGCTGGGGCCGGGGCTCTCCTTGGGTGCTGGTGACACCGTTCCCCCCTTCCGGCCCTGTTCCCGTACGCCGGAAGTCTGCGCCGGTGGCGCCGGCCGTGGACGGGAGCCCGCGAAGCCGTCCCACCGGACGGGACCAGCGGCCGCCCGAGGTCATGCGCCGGTCCCGTCCGGCGGGACGCGACGCGCGTAGGCCTGCCCCGGCGGCCCGGTGCTGGGGGCGGCCGGGCGGCGGGCCGTTCCCGTCTGCCGGAACGCGCGGCACGGTCGTCATGCCGGGGCCTGGCATCAGCCGGCCGGTGTCTCACCGCTCGGCCCGGAAGCCCGGAAGGCTCACCTCTGAGCGGCCTGCGGCGCCCTGCGAGACTGACCGCAGGGGGCCGCAGGCCGCCACCCCCCTTTGGGGTAACCCGGGCCGGAGGGGCCGGGGTTGGGCGATCTCAGGGAGTAGTTGATGAGTGCCATGGGCGTGCCGGGTCCGGCGATCACGCAGGTGCAGCTGACCGGTCCGGCCGACGAGGTGAGTCGGCTGATGCAGGTGCTGAGCGGCGTGTCCGAGGTGATCTTCGGTCCCGTTATGCAGCCCGGGCGCGGCGGGGACGTCTCGTGCACCGCGCAGGTGGTCACGCACCCCTCCCCCGAGCCGGTGCCGGCGGGGCGGCCTGCCTCGGTGACGGTGCAGGTCGCGCTTGAGGTCGAGCCGGGGGCGGTTCCTGGTCTGCCGGGCATGGCGGCCGCGCGGCAGGTGGAGGAGTCGGTGGCCGTTGCCGTATCAGCGCTGCCCGGCGTCCGCGGGGCGAGCAGCCGGCTTGTCGCCTGCGTGGGGCTGCCCGCTGCGCGGGAGTAGCCGAAGGTGGCTGGTGCCGAGGCGCGGCTCGACGAGGCGGGTGTCGCTCTGTGGCTGACCGACTGGAAGGTCGAGATCCCCGTGGCGTGGACTCCGCGGCGGGTGCTGGCGATGGTCGGTGGCGAGCGGGCCGGACGGCTGGACTTCCTCGTCCACCCCGACGGGCAGGCGGTGTCGGTGTGGGCGGTCGAGGTGGAGCCCGAGTTCCAGCGCCGGAACCTGGGCGCGGTGATGACGGACGCGCTGTACGCGGCGTACCCCGGCGTGGATCGACCACGGCGGGCGGGGGCCGGACGGCGTGCGGTGGTGGGACCGGTATACCGACCCGGCGCCGGAACGCAACATCCACAATCGGCCGCCGTCGGAGTGGGCGCGATACTTCGACGCCGTGCAGGTGGCGGCGCAGCGGGCCAAGAATGCCTACCTGAACAGGCACTTCGGCTTGGATGGGCACCGCGCGGCCGAGTACCGGTACGGGGAGCGGCTGGAGGCCGAGGCGCAGGAGTGGGCGCTGGCCTTCCGGGAGGCTGCGGCTCAGGGGCCTGACCCGCTGGTGCAGGAACTGTACGGGGGGCTTCGGCTGGTGTTGCCGCCCCGCCTGCACCGGCTGGTGCACGATGGGCGGCGCGAGGAGGGCGAGCGGGCCGAGATGCTGCTGGACCAGATCGGTCACGGCAGCCTCCCCTACGAAGCCGGCTGGAACACCACGCAGCAGGCCGCGTTCGCAGACATGGCGCACGAGGAGGTCTTCGCCCCGGTGCTCGGAGACGGGGAGGTCACTCACCTGTCGTTCCGGGTGCGGCTGGCGGCCGGGCAGGAGGTTCCGCCTCACGATCTGCGGGCGACCTGGCTGACGTACGTCAACTCGCCGGGGTGGGGGTGGAGCTGACCGGTATGGCCTGGCGGTCCCCCGGGATGCCGTGGACCACGCATGAGGCAGGTTTCAGCCCGCCGATCGACGCCGCCGTCGCGCCGAGGGACTCGCGTAAGACCAGCCCGCAGTATGCCGAGCGGTATGACCTGGGCGGCGAGCTGCTGCCCGGCCAGCTCTCGCGGCGGTCGGACGACCCGTTCGCGGGCCGCGAGGCGGAGATCGCGGCGATGGCCGCCAAGCTCAAGGCGTCGGGCCTTGAACGCGCGCTTTCACAGCTGCCTCCGCCACCGACCATGCGGGAGGTGTTCGAGGGCCTGCAGGTTCACCAACAGGACCCCTCGCAGCGGCAGTCCCCGCGGCTGCGGTAGGACCGCGGCCGTGGGGACGCGTGGGCGGTCAGCTCAGCTCGGCGGCAAGGCGGTGGAGCAGAGCGGCCGCGAGGGCGTTGAGGGCGACGGCATCCGCGCGGGTCCAGGCCGCCGAGGCGATGGCGCCGTCGTTGTGCTGGGGGCCGCTGGTCTGGTTGAACGCCGCCTGGATCACCTCGGCGTAGCCGCGGCCTGGTCGGTAATCCGGTCCAGGAGGATCCCGTACCGGTCGGCCTGGTCCTGGTCGTCACGCTTCTTGGCCCCACCGCTCGGCCACACACCCAGCTTCCTCATCGAGGTCAGGGCAAGGCGGGTCTCGCGGATCGCGTCCGTGTACTCGCCTGCCGTGATCTGCCGGTCCGCGGTGCACAGGTGCTCGGCGGCCTGCCGGATCGGGCCGTGTGCCATCGGCAGCGGGACGGTGACGGTGAACGACGCGGTCAGGCCCACACTCTCGAGTTGCCGCTCCCAGGTGCTCGCGGCGACCCGGTAGGTCTCCTGCAGGCCTACAGCAGGGTGTGCCGTGCTCTGCGGCAGGGTCCCCTGCAGATCCAGCAGGACGGCGAGGTCGCCGCCGGCGCGGTGCTCTTCCAGGGCGAGGAGCTGGGCGGAGGTGACCGGGACGACGAGGTCGACGGCCATGCTGGTGGCCTTGGTGCGCAGCGGCACGAGGGTGGGCAGGACGGAGCCGATCCAGCCGATGCCTTCGGCCGCCCGAACCTCACCGGAGAGACTGAGGTGGTTGACGCCGTCGGCGACTTGCCGCGGTTCGGCTTCGATGCGCACGGCCAGCCGGTGCGCGCCCAGGCCGGGCAGCAGCCCCACCGCGGCGGCGCCGTGCTGCTCCGGCGCCCGCAGTCTGACGTGGGTACCGTCTTCGAACTTCATGTCCGCAACCATCCGGCCGCCTCCTGTCTTTCCGGCCCGATTGTCCGCTGCCGGCCGGCTCGCGCGCCGGTGAATTCCGACAAGGCTGCGGCAGCGTGGCTTCGGGCACACGGGCGGTGGCCGAGGCGGTAGGGTGCGCCTCAGGTGGTGCGCCCGCCTGGCCCGCGCCGAGGATGCCCATGCCGTCCGGTGCGAAAGGCCGCAAGGACTGTCCGGGGCTTACCCGGCGAAGGTCGATGACCCAGCGCGCGTGATCTGGCCTCCGTGTTCCCTTCACCGGTGGCGGCATGGGCGCCCGGGAAGTTGATGGACATGTCTCACCGCAACCGCGCCGTGCAGCGCGGAGCACGCAAGATCCGTGATCGCCAGGATGACACCGGCTACACCGAGGCTCGGGCTGCCGTCCTGGAGGGGTGGAATCTGTCGCGGATCCATCCGGGCCCCGCGGTGCTGGACGGCAAGCTCTGGTCCCGCTGGGGGCGGTGGATCTTCGAGACCCCCGACTGGCGACAGTGGCGTTTCCGCACCGGCTGTGGCCACGTACAGTCCGCCGGAGACGTTCCGCCGGATGCAGGCTCGGGTCCCGAACTCGCGGTGACCCAGTGCCTCTTGCACTGCTCCGGCGCCGATCCGGCGCTCTGCCCGCCGGTGGGCACCCAGGGCTCGAAGTACTACCGCGTCGGCTGGTGGAATGGGCACACCAGGGTTCTCCCCTTCGCCTACGACTCGGAGTACGTCCTGGTCGGGCCGCTCACGGACGCTGATGATGGCATCGTGAGCGTGCCGGGCATCACCGATGTCGTGGACCCGGCCGTGAAGGTGCTCAACCTGTAGCACTCCGGAGACGACTGTGGGGCCCGGATCTCACTCGGCGGGCCCCACGGGACCAGAAACCCTGGCCATCGGCCCTACCAGCGTACGGTCTCGCCGAGGCGGACGCCGAGGCGACCCGGCTTCGGACCCGATGTACTGCTCTCACCGGCGCGGCGCGGCATGACCTGGCTGTGGGCGCCCTAGCCTCTCGCCATGGCCGAGATGTTCGATCACGTACCGCAGGTGTGGACGGCAGGGCAGCTGCGGAACGCTCTGACCGCAGTTCCCGACGAGACCCCGGTTCATGTCGGTGTGGCTGACGGGCCGGGTGACTTCGCTGGCGGGTACGAGGAGTTCGTGCTGGTCAACGCCGAGCCCGTGGAGCTGGCAGACGGCAGCAAGACGGTCCCGCCTCAGGTCAGGTTCACGCTCTTCGCCGACGCCGCGGCAGGGGCGTACTACCTCGACGTGGACTGATCGGTGCTGAGGTCTACTGGCCGGGTGTCCGCCCGCTGGGAGCCTGATGCTGGTAAGCGGTGGCCTGCCGCTGGTCCTGCTGAGCCGGAGCACGGGGCAGGCGAGGGTCCGTCCCGCCCGCCTGGGTGACGCGCAGGATCCGATCGCGTGCCCGCGCCTCAAGACGTTCAACGAACGCCGCGATCTGCTCCTCCTCCTCGGCGGCGTACCGGTCGAGGTCGAGGTCGGCGTGCGGGCCCGTCTCGATGTCGGCGTGCGGGCCCGTCTCGATGTCGGCAAGGTCGATGCACTCGTCGTTGTCCGTCGGCGGCCTGTCGGTGGTCCGCTGGTTCAGCTGGGCGATCAAGCGCTGCTTGCGCTCGAAGTACTCGGTGAAGTCGTCTCTGTCCTCTACGACTGCTTCTTGGCGTGTCAGGCGTCCGTCGCGCTGCTCGATCGGCGGCGGGACGTAGGTGGGGGCGAACGTCTGGGCCAAACGGGCGGAGGCCTCGTTCGCGGCGGCGATGAAGGCGGGCCGGTCGAGTCGGTGAGCAGTGCCAGCGAGGCTGTCGAGGCTGGGGTCGCTGTAGTCGTGGCGTGCCACCAGGAGGTGGTCAGCGGCTGGCGCCAGTTCGAGCAGAGGCTCCCGGGCGATCGGGTCCCTGAGCAGATCGGCGTGGACGGCCAGGACGCTGCCGGGGGCGGGAGGCGGCTGGAGTGCGGCGTCCCGGGCGGAGATGACCGTGCACTGCACACCAGGCTGGAGCGCGGCGACCATCGCGCGGGTTTCCTCGTGCAGGACCACTGACTCCACGATGGTCAGCGGGGATCCCTTGCGGGCTGCGAGAGCGGCCGCTGCGGCAACGAGTGTCTCCCGTCCGCCCATGCCCTGCTCATAAATGATGAGTCCCCCGCCGTCCGCGACGAGCGCCTCAACGGTCTGCGCGATCAGGGGCGTGCGCAGCATGCTGGTGTCCAAGAGTCCTCCCGCTGGCAGTGGTTGTGGCGCCGGGCTCTCAATGCAGCGTAGGGCTGGCGGTGGGCCGCGATGCCGTCCGGCCGGGTAGCGTCCCGTGCCGGGGGGCGTGAGCCTGGCACGCGTTTTGCTGCCCGTCGGGCAGGACGCGGCGGCCGGGCGGGGGTCAGTTGGGGGCGGCGCGGAACGTGGAGACTCCGGGTCCGGGGCCTTCGCCGGCCAGGGTCATGCCGCCGGGGACATGGTCGATCCTTCCCGCTACTTGCTGGTGGTGTGTGCGCGAAGTCCTTCGGCGGCGGCCTGGCGCAGAGCCCGGACCGCACGGCGTATCTGGCTGGGGCGGGCGGCTTGGGCGGCGCGACGCTGGCGGCGGTGCTCGGCGGCCGCGGCCGCTATGAGGCGTTGCTGTCCGGCGACTCGCAGCCGCTCCTGCTGCTCGGCATGGATGGCTTCCTGTGTGAGGTGAATCAAAGGGGCTTTCCGTTCGGGGGCCAAGGCGCCTCGGTCCTGTCCGTCACGGGCAGTTTGCGCGGCGCTGCCGAGGCCCGGGGGGACGGCGGCGAGTCCGTCCCGCAGGGCGGGACAACGGGCCGGGATGGTGTTCTTCCGGTTGCGTGGGGCGGGATGCCGGTGTGCCGGGCAGGGCACGGAGGCTGGCCGCATCGCGGTGAGTCGACGACCGGGAGGTTCGGTTGCTGCCTCCGCCGGGCAGCATCGAGCCGGCGGAGGTGCCGGACGGGCCGGGATGAGCCTGCGCAGGGGTGACGCACTCGGTGACGGGGTGACGAGCCGGTGACGCACCTGGTGACGCACTCTGGCCGCTGTAAAACGGGCTCTGAGCTGGTCTTTTCGGCGACAAGCGAGGTTGATGGTGACGGGGTGACGCACTTTCCGGGCTTCTCTCTACCCCTGTTCTCCCCATCAATCTCTCAACAGAGAGAAGGGGGGAAAGTGCGTCACCCCGTCACCACCTGCAGAAGAATGTCCACGTTTTCGCAGGTCAGATGGTTGGGGTGGGTAGGAGAGTGCGTCACCGGGTGCGTCACCAGTGCGTCACCGGGTCGCAGAGTGCGTCACCAGCCCCATCACGCTCTCCTGTGCCAGTGATCCGTGACCACGTGCCACCGAGACTTAAGCGACGCGAGTTTGTGTCATCGAAGGCTGATCGAGCCGCTCCCGGTGTCGGCTCCACGCGGGTGACAGAGCCGGACGGGAGCACTGCCGGGCCTCGGTACTGGCAAGAGCTGAGGAGTGAGTATCCGCAGAGTGAACCCGGTGGGCCCGGACGCGATCTACAGGGCGCTGGCCGCTCTGGGGGCGGCGCCTGTGATGGACCCGGAGCTGTGGCCGAACGGCCCGCAGGACGATGACCGTGCGAGGCTGCTGGGCTGCCTGCTCGCCAAGACCGAGCTCGAACTTGCCGCCACGACCCGGACGAGCGCGGGAGAAAACGGCCTCGCGGTCCTTGGCGACGTATACATGGGGTGGATGGACGAGGTCGGGCCGGACAGGGACACCGCCCTCGCGGTGCTTGTCTCCCGGCTGGAGAGGACAGCGGTCCATCTCCTGGACCCCGAGGACCCGGACGCGGAGAATGCCCCGCCAGGGCAGTTCACGGCGTGGGCCGCGGTGGTAACCGCCGTGACCGCGCTCGGAGCCCACATGCACGCCCAGGACGGGGACGTGGAGGGAGTCCGCCGCGCTCTGGGGCGCGTGGAGTCCTGCATCATCCAACTGCTCCAAGGCGTCCACGATTTGCGCGTGGTCATCGGCGACGCGGACGATGACGAGGACGAGAGCGAGGACTGATCGGGGCAGTGGCCTGCCAGGCGTACACGTTCCCACGCGACCATGACGGCAGAACCCCCGCCCAGCCGACTGGGCTGGGCGGGGGCGCAGACAGGTCAGCTGGCCGGGTCGGTGGAGATCCGAAGCGGCCTGCCCGTCTTCGTGCGGGCCATCTTCTGCACGTCGACACCGCGGCGGCGCAGCGCGGGTGCGGCCCGTTGGAGACGGCCGGACAGGACCGCCGGTGTACGCGGCCAGTCCTCTGCTCTGGGCGGCGGCGTGTGCAGCTCGGGGGGAGTACGAGTTTGGGGAACAACCGGGTGCGGCTCAGCGGTGGTGCGGCGTGGCAGACGGATTTCCGTCGCCGGACCACAGGCCGGGCTCCCAGGACCGCGATGGAGGTCGCCACGGTCCGCCGCACGCTGAACCACACGCTGACCGAGTTAAAGCGGGCCATCGACCAGTACGCGGTCGCGGTCGCCGCCGACCTGTACGCCCTCGCCTGGCAGCAGGCGGCCGGAGCCCCACCAAGCGAGACCCGCGACCAGCGGGCACAGCTGAAGAACCTGAAGGAGATCCTGGGTTCCCGCCGGTGGCAGGAGGAAGAGGGCCGCCAGGCCGCCGCGGCTCCCCCGAAGTCTGTCCCCTCACAGCCTCGGGTAGCCACCGCCGCGCCCCGGGTGCGGCCGGATGTCGCCCGGGCCGACGAATCCGTCGCCCGGTCTCCACGCCGGAATCCCTCTTCCTCTGCGGCGCCCCGGCGTTCCTCCGTACCGCCCCGGCCGCCCGTCCCAACATCGGCGCCGACCCCGGACCCGTCCCCGCACGTGATAGACCGCCCACCGCGCAGGGAAGAGCCAGCATTCCTGGAAACCGGGCAGCTGTGGGAGATCGCGACCGAGCTTCGGCCGCTGCTGGAACAGACCGCTCGGACCGGCTCCACCACCACCTGGCCCCAGATCCACAAACGTCTACCGGGCCTGCCACGCCTGCACGCCGACGACCAGTGCGTGCTCCTGTGGCTGGTCGACGAAGACGGCCGGAAGGGGGAACCGCTCCTGTCCGCGCTCGTCACCGTCGGAGACCGCCAGATGCACCCCCGCTTCCCCGCCGTCGCCGAACAGCTCGGCTGGACACCCCCGGCCGGCACCCGTCCACACACCGGATGGAGCTACGAGGTCCTCAAGGCCCACCAGCATTGGCGCCACCGACGCTGACCCGGCCGGGCCGCCAGCCCTGGGCAAGCCTTTGGTACGGGAGCTTGCCCAGGTTCTCCTTGGGCTTGCCCAGACTTCGGATTCCGCATCGGAACCACTTGCCTGGACCATGGGCGGGCGCAGCTGGCTGGGGTCTCCCGGCTAGCTCTCTGAGGGTTTCGCGGAGGGCGGCAGGGCCATGTCGAGGAGCGCGTCGATGGTCTTCTTGCCCAGCTTGCTGTCGAGGTGGAGGGATCGGCGGATGATTTTCCCGACGGTTTCCGGGTCGACGTTCAGCCGAGCATGTCCGAGCCGCAACGTCGCTCCGCGACGGCGGCGTGGTCGGCGTTGTGGGCAGTTGCCTTGGAGCTCCGCGGCCGCCTGGGCGCACGCCTCTGCGCAAGCGGCCGGCTCTACGGCCGACGGACTGCCATCTTGGGAGAGTTGCCCGCTCCGCCTGTGCCAGCGCGGGCTCCACCGATCTTCGGCATCGACGAGTTCGCCTTCCGCAAGGGTCGGACGGCACCGTCCTCGTCGACGTCGAGTCCTCCGGGCCAGTGGACGTATTGCCCGATCACGAGACTGGCACGGTCGCCGCATGGGGACCGGAGCTCCAACGAAGGCGGAAATGGTTTACCCCTGCGTGAAGAGAGCGCCAGCGCCTGTCCGTGGAGTAGCAGGCTTTCTTGCTGGAGGATCGGTGCATACTGCTGGAGGCGGCCCACCTGCTGGATTGAAGCTCTGCTGGCTCTCATCGTGATCAGGTAGGCATCCCACCCCAGTACCCAGCACGAGCAGCAAGGTGCTGGTCGCTGACGTCCGCCGCCCCAGACGACACGCTCACCAGCCACAACGAGACCTTCACCGAGCGGCGCGCTTGCCGGGCTCAGTTGGAGCGCGGCAGCAGCTGCCCCCCGCCAGCCCACCTCCGGGCAGTTCGGTCGCCTCATGCACGCCGCCGATTGACGGCGGGGGTACGGCGCCCAGCGAAAGTGCTGGCGCGTCACACGGCCGCTCAGGGCAGGTGACGCCACCCCCTCCCGTTGCTGGCTGCTTTTTGGCCGCTCCGAGGACTCGCAGCCGCCGGACTGGCTGGCCACGCATGCCATGTGACGGTAGGCGGTAGGCACCTGGGGCTCATGTTTGAGGCAGGTGCGGGACAGGGGGCCAGACGCGCAGTGACAGAGGTTGACGTCCGGCGGGGGCTGAGAGGGGGGACCTGCGGAGACGTCGTCTGCAGGTCAGGTATTTAGATTGGGGCCGAGCGCATTTCCGCAGGTCAGAAGCCTGTAGAGGGCAGTTGAAGGTACGTCAGGGGTTACATTGAGCGGGAGTTATGTAGCGTCAGAGGTGGCTTCTGACTGGCGAGATGAGACAAATAGTCTCCCTGTGGAGACGTCGGAGGCTCCCAAGCAAGGCCAAGAGGAGACTATTTGTCTCATCTCAGGGCGGAGTGAAAAGGGTGGTGGCGGAGCAAGGACGAGTCATGGCGACGGGCTCGTCCGAAAGCATGGGTACGTCAGCGGCTACCTTCGACACGCCAGGGGAGACTATTTCGCACCTCTGGGGAGACTTATAGTCTCCTTTCAGTAGGCTTCCTCTCGTCTGGATGCGACGCGAGGAGAACTGCACCCCATGGCCCTGCCCTTCGAGGACCCGAGCAAGCAGCGGGCTCCCGCAGAACAACCTGTCCGCAGGCGCAAAGCACCGCCAACGAGCCCGTACCGAACCCGCGGACAGGCAGCTCAAGGTGCGGTTGTTGCCATCCCGCCGGGTCATAAGGTCACGGTCGAGGAGCCGGCCAAGGCGAGTGAGTTTTTGGGACGTTCGTTTGCCATGGACAGCCTGGAGTTCCTCCGGTGGCTGGCGGTGTACTTCCACGATGACCTCCTCACCCTCCGAGTAGCGCTGTTCCTGATGGGCTCCCAGGAGCCTGGAGGGCTCATCAGGGCCACTCAGAAGGAGATCGCGACGGCTCTGAGCGCGCACCGTGTGCACGTGAACCGTTCGGTCGGCGTGCTGTACCGGCTCGGTGTCGTTCACATGGTTCAGCGCGGCATGTACCAGCTCAACCCGCAAGCCTCACTCCGAGGCGGTGTTGTAGAGGTCGAGGAGGCCGAACCGCGGGCGTTCTCGACCGGGGCGAAGGTCAAGCGTAAGATCGATCAGCTGGTTCTCATCGATTCCTTGGATCTCGATCCGAAGGTGCTGGATGAGTTCAAGAACTTGAAGCTTCCCGCACCGCACCCGCGGAAGCGGAAGCGGAAGAACGAGCCCGTCTGTGACGAAGCAGCGGAGGGATAGATGTCTGTTCAGCCTGCCGAGCAAGAAGCACCGCTGCTGTGGGTCTCGGTGCCCGTTTTCGCCTGGCTGCCGAAGTTGCCGGGGCCAGCACTCCAGGTGCTCTTCTACCTCTTGGGCACGCAGCAGCAGGGCGGCCGGATCGTCGCGACCCACAAGGAGCTCGGAGAGTGGCTCGGCATGGACCGGGCACACGTGGGCCGCGCACTGAAACACCTTGAGTTCGCTCGTCTGGTCCGCCGTGAAAAGCAGGGGATCTACGTTCTGAACCCGATGTTGGCAGGGGGGCTGACCCCAGCCGACTCGAAAAACGTGATCGATGCCATGGACCCAGAAGACCGGCTGGATGTCGATGACTTCGAGGATCGGTACTTGGAACGCGTGCGCGCGGACGAGGCGCTGAAGAAGCAGCGGGCTGAAGAACGAAATGCCTCGCCTCGCCCTCCGGCAGACCTCGCAGCACATCGGCGGCGCCGACCGAAGCTCGTTTAACTCACAGAAGCAAGGAGGGGCCCCCGCCGTGTGGCGGGGGCCCCTCCTGCGTCTGGATACGGGACTACTGTAGCGCGGTGCTGAGCAGGCCGAAAGACCGGGAGAACGCTTCCCGCGAGGTGCGCCACCGGCCCTGCCGGGCAAACAATCATGGTCCTCCCCGCCGCGCTCGTCGCCTATCTCTCCGTTGACCCCGTCTTCTTCCTCCGATCTTCACCACACTGCTGCCGTACACGGCGACACCTGGGCGCCTTTCGTGCTTGCCTCCGGCCTCGGCGAAGGAAGGACGGGCACTGGTGGAGTGTGACGGATCCGAATACGACGCCCGCCCAGTCCCAGCAGTGACAAGCCCTGCTGGAAGGCGTCGACGGAGCAGAGAAAGCAGCAGCCGAGACTGGCCTTCACCTGCCCGAGCCCCTTGTCCCCCTGGGGACTCTGGGTTGTTCCGGCAGGCAGATCGCCCTTCCCCACCGGGCGCATCATCAGCAGCCCTGAACGGCAACACCCCGTGGGCAGTCACACGAAACTCGGCTCAGAAGAGGACACAGGAGCATCGTGAGCCGAGCGGGACTTCTCAAAAACCCTTGTGTCGCGCCAATCCATGCCTGGGGTGCTAACGCCGTTAGCACCCCAGGCATGGCGTTGCTTCGTCCCCTGGCTATGTCGATGAGTGAGGGGTTCTGGCACAGATCTTGGGGAGACGTCGCGGAGCGTTACCTTGATGTTCGATTGTGAGGGGGCGGTTCGCGTGAGACCGCGTACGCCTTGTCGTTAGGCGATCAGAACTGACGCTCCCTCAGGGGTCTGCCGGCCGCTACTGCGGCTGCTTGTCGACGGTGATGGTGCTGGTCATGCAGACCGATGCACCGTTCTGGGACTCGTTGGTGTTCGCCGGAATCGATGATGTGGATGTCGAGACGGTGACGGCCGGGTTCGGCACGGTCGAGGTGGTGGCGAGAGGGCGCGAGGCCGAGGCGTCATGCCCGGACTGCGGTCGCGTCTCGGGCAGGGTCCACGACCGGTACCAGCGCCGACTGAAGGACCTGCCGCTCGCTGAGCAGGGGTTTACGATCCGGCTGACCGTCCGGCGCTTCATCTGCGGGTCGGCGGACTGCCCGCGCCGGACCTTTGCCGAGCCGTTCTCCCGGCTGGCCACCCCGCATGCAAGGTTCACCACTCGGCTCAACCACGCCTTGGAGCGCGTAGGGCTCGCGTTGGCCGGGCGGGCCGGAGCTCGCCTGGCTGCCCAGCTGGGCTTCGGCGCCGGACGGATGACCTTGTTGCGCAGGGTCATGGCGCTGCCTGATCCGCAGTTCAGTACTCCGCGTGTGCTCGGCGTGGACGACTTCGCAATCCGTCGCGGTCAGACCTACTTCACGGTCTTGACCAGCGTCGAAGACCATCGTGTGGTCGATGTGCTCCCAACCCGTGAAGCCGGACCGCTGGCTGCCTGGCTGGTCCGTCACCCCGGCGTGGAGATCATCTGCCGAGACCGGGCGGGCGCCTACGCCGAAGGAGCTCGCCTCGGAGCCCCCGACGCTGTGCAGGTCGCCGACCGGTTCCATCTGTGGCAGGGACTCGGCCGGGCCGTGGAGACCTGCGTCGCCGCCCACCGCGACTGCCTGCGCCATCCGTCACCCAGTGCTGCCGAGGGCCATCCCGGATCCTGGCCGGCCGCAGGACAGCTCGGAGCCCGTCGGCCGGCGAGCCGAGCGGAAGAAGGCAGCGCACGCCTTGGTCCACGACCTTCTTGCCCAAGGTCACTCACGCTGGGCGATCGCCCGGCACCTGGGCTGGGGCCTCAACACCGTCCTCCGGTACGCGAACGCCCCCAGCTGGCAGGACACCTTCCGCGAGAACCGGCCCCGTCCCAGCAGGCTGGACCCCTACAAGCCCTACCTGGAACGACGCTTCGCCGCGGGATGCACCAGCGTCACCCACCTCCACAACGAACTCCTCGCCGACAACGCGCCCGTCACCTACCAAATGGTCCGCGCCCACATCGCCATCCTCCGCGGGACGCCTGCCGGCACACCGACGAGGCCTCCGACGGTGCGGCAGGTGACCGGCTGGCTCACCCAGCACCCCACCACTCTGAGCGAGGACGACCAGGCCGCTCTGAAGGACGTCCTGGCACGCTGCCCCGAACTGGACACGGCTGCCGGACATATCCGCGACTTCGGCGAAATCCTCACCGACCGGCTCGGGACCACACTCCCCACCTGGATCGACGCAGTCGACGCCAGCCAACTACCCGGCCTCACCAACTTCGCGCTCCACATGCTCCGAGACCTCGACGCCGTGACCGCCGGACTCACCCTCCACTGGAGCTCCGGCAGCATCGAAGGCGCCGTCAACCGCATCAAAAAGATCAAGAGGCAGCTCTACGGACGAGCCGGCTTCCACCTGCTGCGGAAGATGATCCTGCTCCAGTAGCAACTTGTAGTGTGGGGAGACTGTCATGAGGGGTGATCGATATAAGCAGGCGACGGTACGTAGCCAGGGGGGTACCCGGCGGGTATCGCATTTGGGACAACAAGGGGCAGCGGTGGTGGGGCGACCACTACGAGCTCTGCCCTGACGCTCTCCTGACGGAGCTGAACGGCGCTGCCGAACCCGCGAAGCTCACCGCTCTCCTCAAGCAGTACCGAGCACAGAAACGCTGACGGAGCGAGCGACCGGTTTGGAGCATGGTCGGGTGGGCGTGGCCGAACTGGCCTCGGCCGACTTGTTTCACTGCTTGATCAGTGGCGGCAGCGTCCAGCTCAGCACTTCGCCTCTTGGACGGCCGACTCGCTCACCTGATCTCCAGGAAGCACCTCCTCGAACAACGAGGTGACGCTCCGCGATGGCTCCCCAAGATCTGTGCCAGAACCCAAAACTCATCGATGTTGATCAACCGGTCCGCTCCACACGCCTCCCGAACTTCTCGACGAATGACTCCTCCGGACATCGTCATAGCCAGTTCCCCATGCGCCTGGCCGGGTCTTCCTCTGCTGGGCCCTGCCGCGATCCTGGCAGCCTGCCGACCTGTCGGCGATCTGTACCGAGAAGCTGGAGCTCAGTGGCAACACGGTGCGCGAGCGGCGGTCCGCCACTCGCGGCCCGGAAGGCCAAGGGCCTACGGGCCTGACGTTCGCATGGCGATCGTGACCACCGCATCCGGAGGCGACCTGGTCTCAGACCATCGCAGCGCGGGCGGCCAGGAGCACGCTGCGCACCGGCCTCTCCCCCACGTCAGCCGGATCCTGGCGGATCTGGACCCGAAGCCGCACAAAGCGCCTGAGCCAGACGAACCAGATCTCCATCCAACGAATGGCGTCTCCGAGCCAGTGGTTGGTCTCCCAACAGGACGACGTCGGCCGGCGCATCATCGTCAGTGGTCAGCCCCGCAACAGCCTCCTACGTGCAATCCCCCACCTCGGTGAGACCGGGCAACGACCACGGCAAGGTGCCCGCTACGCATGCCGCCGATGCGTGGCACAGCGGACGGGCACCACAGACAACATTGACTGGTCCTGGACGTCTCACCACTACCAAGTCTGCATCCCGCACCGGCTCCGGATCGGACGCGCTGTCGACAGCCCCGCCCGCCAGCTCGATCTCACCGATCTCCCCGAGGTCCTCCAGGCTCAACGTCGGCACTACCGACTGTTGCGCAGGCATGGAGTCCTCATGATGGACGCCTGCTACCAGTACAGCTCAGCCCTCTGGCACAGCCTCTTGCAGCGCGGCTACCGCCTGAGCGACCGGGCAGAACCAGGACGCCCGCCTGACGTTCTTCGACTCCTACGACCGCCCGGAGGGGACCGAGGCTGGCGCGTGGCGGCGGCACGTGTACGAGGTGCGCCACCTCGGCGCCCTGCGCCTGGAGCGTCACCGGCTCGCCAACGAGTCCGGCGTCGAGGACTCCTACCGGGCGGTGACTGAGGAGCTGGCCTCACTGACGTGACCACTGCTATGAGGCGCCGCCCCGCTCGAAGTGGCGCCCCTTCCTGGCTCCGGGGCCACAACTCCGGCGTCATACCTCATCAAACCGGCCAGAGGCTGGGGAACGAGTCCAGGGCAGGCCCCACAGACCCGGGCGCGCGTTCTCATTCCGCCAAACGGCGGCTCAGCCGGTCCGTCAGCGCCAGAACGCGAGCATGATCAAACCGTGACAGCTATGCCGCGCAGGGGGCACAAGGGCCCGATCTCCCGGGGCCGCCACGCTCCTCGCTTGTGGCCCGTCTGGGTAGTGGGCCTGCTCGCCCTGCTGGTGACCCTGGCCGTGGGCTCCGGAATCTACGAATTCCTGCATGGTCTCGCGTCGAAGGAGGCCAGTCCGGAGAACCCCGTAGCTGCCCACGAGGTGGTCCGTACTGTCCTGGCTACTCTCACCTTTGCCGGTGCTGTACTCGCAGGCGTGTATGCCTACCGCAAACAGCGCCTCGCGGAAAGCGACGCTCATCGGGCCGACGAACAGCTGCTCGCTGAGCGCTTCACCACTGCCGCGGAACAACTCGGTCACGACCAGGCAGCAGTGCGCCTGGCTGGCGTATACGCCATGGCCCGGCTCGCCGACGACTGGATCGAGCAGCGACAGGTGTGCGTCGACGTTCTGTGCGCCTATCTGCGCATGCCGTACGAGCCCAATCCGGAGGCCGCCTCGACGGCGTCGGAGGGCGAATCACTGTCGTCGACGCCCGCCGCATACAAGGAAGGCGAACGCGAGGTCCGCCTCACCATCATCCGGACCATCCGCAGCCACCTGCAACCCGAAGCACCGACATCCTGGTCGGCGTGCAACTTCGACTTCACCCGCGCCACGTTCGACGGTGGGTACCTACAGGGAAGTCTTTTTCAAGGCACGGTCTCCTTCGGTGGCGCGGAGTTCAGCGGCCGCAGCTTCTACTTCGGCGGCGCGGATTTCAGCGCTGGCAGAGTCTACTTCGGCGGCGCGAACTTCAGCGGAGGCAGAGTCGACTTCCGCGGCGCGAAGTTCAGCGGAGCCAGCGTCGACTTCACCGGCGCGAAATTCAGCAGAGGCAGCGTCTACTTCGGCGGCGCGAAGTTCAGCGCCGGCAGCGTCGACTTCACTGGCGCTAAGTTCAGCGGCGGCACGGTTACCTTCATCGACGCGGAGTTCAGCGGCGGCACGGTTACCTTTGTTGGCGCGAAGTTCAGCAGAGGCAGCGTCGACTTCAGCGGCGCGAAGTTCAGCGCCGGCAGCGTCGACTTCAGCCGCGCGAAGTTCAGCGGGAGCCCGGTTACCTTCATCGACGCGGTGTACAGCGGCGGCACGGTCGACTTTGAGGACGTGACAGGCGCCCCACAGAACTGGGGACCTTTCCGGCCAACCGACGCGGGAAGGTGACCCAACAGCACTAGAGGTCCCGCAGCCCTCGAAGCCCCGGACCTCCCTCATGTGTGTTTACGCGTGATGCGGTTCGACGAGGATGTCGATTTCGTCAAGGAGCTGCGCGCCTCGGGCGTCGGTGATGCGGGCGTCGGGAGTGACGACGATGAAGCTGCCGAGCCGTCCGGCGTTGGCGTGGGCGGGTCCAACCAGGTCGCCGGGGCGGGCGCGGAGCCGGACGAGGGGTGTCCGGGGCGGATGGGGGCAGGCCGGTGACGGAGATGAGGCAGCCGGCGTTCGGGCTAGTGAAGAAGCGGACGGTGGCGTGGTGTCGGCGGGTGGGGGTGAGGTGGGCGGGGCGGCCGAGGGCGATGTCTAGCAGGGCGGTCCAGAGGTTGATGCCGAGGGCGTGGTGGAGGAGTTCGCCGATGTGGCCGGTGCCGATGCGTGCCGTGGTCTCGATGACGTACGGCCGACCGGTCGGGGTGACGATGACTTCGGTGCGGGAGGCCCCGTTGCGGATACCGACGGTGCGGACCGCCTTGCCCACCTCCCGATGGATGGCCGTTCCACCGCGGGCGGAAGCAGGGTCGGCAGGGTGTGGGCGAGTTCGACCCGGTGGGTGCCGCGGGTAGTGGTCTTGGTGGTGGTGGCCAGGTGGGTGGTCCGCCCGTGCTGGGTGAACGACTCCACGCTGTACTCGCGCCCCGGGATGTACTGCTGGAGCAGCAGCGTACGGCCTGCCGTCGCCGCGTACATGCCCGGCACGGTGTGGGCCGTCTGCCAGGCGGTGTCGGCGTCCTGGAGGCGGGCGAGGACGGTGACGCCCTGGGAGCCGGCGGCGTCAGTCGGCTTGACGATGACAGGGAGCCGCCTGCCGGGCCGCAGGAACCGGGTGCGGAGCATGGCCGGGGTGGCGATGGTGTGCGGGCGGGGGGCGGTGACGCCTGCGGTGGTGAATGCGTCGGCCATGGCGGCCTTGTCGCGGGTTTGGGGGCTCCACTGCCTGGCTGCCTCTGCTCACAGATGGAGGGCAGCCGGCGCGGCTCCTGACGCGCTGAACATCCGCCGGAACCTGCCTATCCACCGCAGCGACCACGACGCTGCGGCCCCGGCCCCGGGTGGGAAGAAGCAGCGCGGCCTGAGGGGCCTCGGCCCACCGCAGGCATTCACAGGAGATGCGTGGGCGGCCTGGTGGTGGAACCTTGAGAGCAGTTTCGTTTGTGAGGAGCGCCTGTAGGCGTTCTTCGGGTACTGCTCGGGGCCGGCCGCAGGCCCCACGGGCTGATCTCGTTAGAGAGCTTTGGCTGCCTACGCAGTCGTCGCACTCTCACACAATGGCGCGATAGCTAGCGCGAGTTCGGCGTGGGCAGGCAGCTGATCGGACCGCACGGCGCTGTGCGCCGTCGAAGACTTCAGCACCCTGGGCTCCCGCCATCCAGGGAGACCGATGCCGCTTCCGAGGCCCGAAGCAGCTGTAGTGCTGTACCGATTGGGAGGTGTCGCTTCCCCTATCCCGGCGTGCACCTAGTAATGTTCGGCCCCATGAGCATCCCAACCCCTCGGGGGGACAGAGAGAAACTAATCACCTCTCTCACCCCGCAGCTGCGTAGGCACCTGAAGATCCGCGCGTTTGAGCACGGAATGGACATCCAGGACGCAACCGAGCACGCCATCAAGGCTTGGTACCTGGCCGTCGACGTTCCCGAAGTCGACACCGCCAAGGCGAAGACCTGGGGCACCTTCCTCCCGGCGGGTGAACCTGAGACGTTCAAGGGCGCCTGCACCGAGCGGGGCGTCACCTACGTCCAGGGGCTTGCTCAGGCAGTCACGCTGTGGCTGGAGAACCACCCCTCTCCGACGGCGCCACTCACAGCTCAGCCGGTCACGCGCGTGATAGTCGCCAACCAGAAGGGTGGCGTCGGGAAGACCTTCATTTCCTCGGGGATCGCGCAGGCGCTCGCCGAAGACGGACGCCGCGTCCTCTTGGTCGACTACGACCCCCAGGGACACCTCACCGCGGAACTCGGGTTCGAAGACGTCATGTACGAGGACGACGTCGAGACCTTGCTGATGCACATGGAGGGCTCCGCCAAGGGCGACATCCGCGACCTCCTGGTCGCTCTCGACCACAAGCGGTTCGGCGAGCGCCTCCACCTGCTTCCCGCTTCCGATGACGCCTTCCTGCGCGACGTATCGCTGTCGAAGGTCAGCTTCAGCGAAGCCGCTCTGGAACGGGCTCTCGAACCCCTCGAGGACGACTACGACGTCATCATCATCGACGGGCCCCCCAGCCTCGGGCTGAACATGGACACCGCCCTGTACTACGTGCGGCGTCGTGAGGGCGAACTCGCCGACAGGTCCGGAGTCATTACCCCGGTGTGGGCCAACAGGGCCTCTCACCGCGCCTTCCGTCTCCTGAAGAGCCAGATGGACGACCTGTGCCGCAAGGGACGCATCCAGGTCGACTACCTGGGCCTCGTCGTCAACGCCTACGACAGTCGGCGCGGCAAGCTCGTGAAGGAGAACAAGGACCAGTGGGAGCGAAGCACCTCCCCCACCGTCCTCGCCGTGATCGGTGACCTCAAGGAAGGCCGGGAAGCCGCCGACGGCGAGATCCCGCTCCTGGAGTACGCCCCTGACAGCGACCACGCCCAGGCCATGCGCGACCTGGCGAAGGAGCTCGCCGTATGACTCCCCCCACGCAGCGAGTCACCCGGGGCTTCAGCCTCGACGACGACTCCGACACCCAGTCCTCACCGCGCCGCATCCGGACCCGTCAGCAGATCATCTCGGGAGAGGGCAAGCGGCCGCCGGCAGCTGTGCCGCTGACGGATCTGGCGCACAACCCGTTCAACCCGCGCACGGAACTCCTCGATGTCGAGGAGACCGCCGAGTCTCTCCGGGCCAAGGGGCAGATCCAGCCCGTCACTGTGGTGCGCCGCGAGGCGTTCCTCGCTGCGCACCCTGGGCAGGAAGATGCGCTTGGCGAAGCCCCGTACGTGGTCATCGACGGAAACCGACGCCTGGCCGCAGCCCACGCGGCAGGAATCGACGAACTGCGCATCGATGTCCACGACGCCCTGGCCGAGACCTCCGAGGGAATCCTCGAGTCGGCTCTGATCGCGAACATCCACCGCGTCGATGTCGATCCTCTGGACCAGGCACGAGCGATTCAGCAGCTGGTGAAGGCCCACGGAGAGCAGCAGGTTGTAGCTGCTCGCCTCGGCAAGACACCGGCATGGGTCTCCCAGCGGCTGTCCCTGTTGAAGCTCCCCGAGGACCTTCAGGAGAAGGTCGAGACCAGGGAGCTGACGGTCAAGGACGCCCGGCGCATCGGTGGTCTGCCCGCCGGAGAGCAGCACGCGGCGGCCGAAGCGGCGATTAACCGGGTTAAGCCGCCCCGCAAGCCGCGCGGCACCGCCCCCGATTCACCTGCTTCGACCGGAGCGCCTTCGACCGCAGCGGAGACATCCGAAGCCGGTGGCGCGCCTGCCAGCGTCTCAGTCCCCACGCAGTCGGCGGGCGCCGACCTCGCTGATGATCAGGACGCCCAGCCGATTAACCCGGTTAATCGAGACGCTGCAGACCCGGATCCGCTGGCCGTGTTCGCCGACTATGTCGACCGGGCTCAGCAGTTTGCCGCCGAGATGGAAGACCTGGCATCCATCCACCGGAAGGCTGTCCTTGCCGACTGGCAAGAGGCGGACATCCTCCTCAAGGCGCTTCGGCGCCACCTGGACCTGGTCACCCAGCAACTGCCGGCACCAGAGACCGACGCGTAGATCAGGATGCCGAAGGCCGCGCTCGCCCTCAGATGGGGCTGGGCGCGGCTTTCGGCATTTTGGTCCGTCTCCCGCTCTGCACCCCGGCCTGACGGCAGCCACCCCCGGTGTCGTTTCTCACCGAAGGCAGACACCCTCATCCAGTGTTGACCGCAGCAGGTCCGTGCCTGTCGGCCCCGTTCCTCCACAGCCGTGGGCCACTGTCCAGATAGCCATGGTGAAGAGGTACGCAAGGGTGGATGGAGGGTCACGTCAAGGGCGCCCAATGGGACAGAGGACGGCGTTCTACAGGGCGCTGCTGTCGATTAACCGGGTTAATCGACAGCAGCCAACGTCCCGATGGTCGAGCAACGAGTAGTTATCACCCGACCCGCAATCGGGCGATCGGTGCTTCCGGTTCCTCGGGAGACCTGCAACCCGGTTGAGGGTCGCGTGCCGCAAGCCGCCACGGCCGGGCCACTCCTGGTGGCTTGGCCAGGCCAGGGCCGTCAGCGCGGAACCAGGCGGTGATGTCGTACGACCCGAAGCCGAATGTCGACTTCACCCAGCTCCGCGAACAGGAGCCGACCGCCTCCAGCCGCCTGACCTAGCAGAAGCGGCCTTGGAGACCGGTGGGCGGGGCCGATATCGGCTGCTCCACCGGTCCCCAAGGCCAGGGCCGGAGTAGGGACGCGGCGGGCCCCGCACGAAAAGCCGGAGGTCGTGGGTTCACGTGCGGAGCCGCGTTCACAGGGTGGGGCCGTCAGACGCCGGTCAGGGTGTAGGTACCCGTACCGTCCTGCCTGCCGCTGGAGTACTGGCGGATCAACTCCCCGTCCGCGTACCGGTCGTAGCCCATCATGGAGCCGGTGTACTTGTTCTGCACACCGATCTTCGAGCTGCCGGGTACGTCGCGGTAGATGTAGAACCGCTGGAGGTCGTCCTCTCCGCAGGTGGCCGTCGTCAGGTAGGCCTGCTCCTGGTTGGCGATGTTCGCCGGGATGGTCGCGCATCCGCCGTTGCCCCAGTTCCACAGGGACGCCTCGAGGACTCCGTTGTTCTCCGTCACGTTGCACAGACGCCAGTTGTCCAGGTGGGCGCTGAAGAACGAAGACACGCGCAGACGGATGCCGTCGTTGGCCAGGAGCGGTGCGCTCCAGTTCAGGGGCTTGCCGGGGACGTCGATCTTGTAGACGCCGGGCTCGCAGTTGAGCGCGGCCTGCGCGCTCCGGCCGGTGACCTTGGGCTGCCCGGCGGACATACCGCTGGTGGGAGCCGGGCGCTGCACGAGGCGGTCCTGCATCTGCTTCGCCGTTGGCGCCACCGCACCCGCCGGGTGCTCTGCCCGCGCCGCGGGCGAGCCGCAGTCGAGGAGGCCCTTTGCCTTGGCCATGATGCTGTTGGCCGGCACCGTGTCCTCGCAGCGCACCGCGCCTTCCTCAAGGGTGGTGTAGGTGGTGAAGCTGCCGCTGCCGGGCCCCTCGATCCACTTCAGCGCCCAACCGCCGCTGCCCTGTTGCACGCGGTTGCAGTTGAGGCTTCCGTACGTGCCGGTGACCTTCTTCGTGCCCTTGTAGACGCCGTAGTAGCCGGGCCGGGAGAAATTCCACGTGACCGTGTTCGACTCGCTGCTGGTGGAGGAGTAGTTGACCTGAACGTTCAGGCCCAGGCTCGCGCCAACCGTGCCGAGGGTCTCGACGGCGAAGCTGCCCTGGACATTGCCGTTGAGGCCGACGGAGACCGAGATGGTCGTCTGGGTGCTGGTGGTGACGCTCTGGTAGCCAGTGGTGCCCTGGGTGACGTACCAGCCCTTGAAGTGGGTGATCTCCGGGGTGACCTCGGTCGTCTTGACGTACGGACGGCGTGTGCCGAGGTCGGCCGCCGTGCAGACGTCGCCGGGTTTGACCTGCGTGGCGGCGGCTGACTTCGCAGGTGCGGCCGAGGCCGGTGAGACGGCAAGGCCCACGGTGGCTACAGCGGCCGAGGCCGCACAGGCCATGAGCGCTCGCCCTAAGCGGCTGACGGGCTTTGTGGGGCGCATCGTTGCCCTTCCCCCCTGGTCGTGTGGTGTTCGGTCAAGGGGTGAACGTAGCGGCCACGGGGGTGGAGGCGTGAGCCTAGAACGTGCCAAAAACGATCATAGATGGGCTTATTCCGCCCCTGGTGCGCACGGGTGTTGGACCGGTTCCATCCCTAACGCACCCGCACGTCACCGAATAGGGGACCATCCTTTGAAACGCGCCTCACGTCGGCTCGCGACGGCAGTCTCACTCGCCCTCACCGCCGTCCTCCTGCCCCTGGGCATCTCACCGGTCGCGGCCGCACCGCCTCCTGCGGGCCAGGCCGCCGAGGGCCACGGCACCTGCACGGCCACCACGCCCGGCTCCGATCTCGCACGCCAGGGCACGGCACGGACCTGCGTTAAGGAGCGGCCCGTCACCTCCGAGGATCTCGCCCGTATCCGCACCCGCACCGCCGCAATCCCCGGGGCCGCCGCTGCCCCCCTGGACGACGTCGACCCCGGAGACGACCCGGATGCCAGCCCGGAAGCGCTGTGCACCTCCAGCAAACGCCAGGATGTCGTCTCCAACCGCCACGCCTACTGCATGCGGCACGGCATCGTGTACGTGCTTGAGAACCGCGCAGGTGAGCCGATCGGCACCGCCGAACTCCTGGTCACAGCCCGGTCCGCGCTGGACCCCAAGAGCGTGCAGTGGCAGGAGAACATCGCCGTCTACGCTGGCAAGTACGACGGGGTTTCCGCTGTGAGACTCGCTCTGTCGTCGTCGTGCACCGCGTGCATACCGGGGCCGCCCGCCTGGGGAGGCGGGGCCATCGAGCTGCGCGCGGGTGAGGTGGACCAGAGCGGACACCTCTCCTACGAAACCACTACCCGGGGCGGCGGTGAGCGCTCGCGAAGCATGATCGCCTACCAGAGCCAGACGGAAAGCCCCGATGCGGAGTACCCCGTCATCAGCTACGGGCAGTGGGCGGGCCCCTCGGTGGCCTGTGACGGGCAGGTCGGCAGTACCCCCGGCTGCATCGCCACTGACAACCTGGCCAGGGTGGTCCTCAGCAAGTCCCAATACGGGGCCTCCGCGGTGGCCTACGAATGGGCGCAGAACAACCTGAGCGACAACAACGCCATGGGCACCGCAAAAAGGCCGCTCACACGTGACGGTGACAAGGCGAGGGCAAAGAGCAGGAGTTACTACACCTGCAAGGCTCCCCCGAAGCCCTTTGCAGCCGACCCCACCGTCGTAAATGATGAATGTGACGAGTTCCCCTTTGCCAGGACCCGCCAGGGCGGCACGATCGGCTCCATGTGCGCGGAAATCATCCCCCGCTACGTGGGCGGCGGCGCATGGCGGGTAGACGTCGTACGCGACGAACCGGTAGCACCCTGCATCAGGGCCCATGTCCCCTCAGACCAGAACCAGAACGCGGGGCGGTCCGTGGGCCGTCAGGTTCAGTCCGAGCGCATCCTCCAAGGCGAGGCATACCAAGTAGTCATCACTCCCTAGGCGCCGCGCTTCCCTCCCCGGGCACCCGGGGAGGGAAACCCCTGGTCGGTGTGTGATCTCGCCAAAGCCGTCGGCATGGGAGCCTCCGTCGGCTGCGCAACCTGTGGCTGGTCACCGGCGAACGCCACGGCCAGTCCCCCGCCGCCGTGCCGGAGCCTGCTGTCGCCGACCGACCGCGCCTGCCTCGTCCGCAGCTACCGCGGCAGCTTGGCGGTCCGCTCGGGGTGGGCGGTGGCGGTGATTCCCAACAGGCGCATCAGACGGTGCGGGTCGGCGCTTTCAGCCACTTCGTTGACGATGCGGTCCTGGCGCAGATCGCCCAACATCAGCCCGCGGGGGAGGACTCCGCGGAACGATTGTGACCACCAGGGGATCCGGGTCGACCGCGGTCTACTGGGGGTGGTCAGGACGCCCAGCCGATTAACCCGGTTAATCGAGACGCCGACCCGGATCAGCTGGCCATGTTCGCCGGCTACGTCGACCGGGCTCAACAGTTCGCTACCGACGTGGCAGACCTGGCATCCATGCACCGGAGGTGTCCTTGCCGACTGGCAGGAGGCGGACATCCTCCTCATGACGCTTCGGCACTACCTGGACCTGGTCACCGAGCAGCTGCCGGCACCAGAGATCGACGCGTAGATCGGAATGTTGAAGACCGTACTCAGCCCCTGGAGCAGGCCCATGCCTGCTACACCCGGATCGCCAGTGCGCTCACCCTGACGTTCCCCGGCGGCGGCCCGGTCGCCGCGTTCATTCTGCACATCCACGACGACGACAGCGTTGGCTGGCGCTGGCACGACGAGCCCTTCGACTCGGCGAGCCGGTGACGGCCTGGGTTCGCTGCTCCTGAGACCAGATCAGCTGGGACAACGGTCGCGATCTACCTCTCCGGGTCCAGACCACCTGAGATCCCGGCAGCCGAACATCTCAGGTGGTCCGGACGCCGCTGGTCACGGCTGAGCCCCGGGTCCAGATCATTTGCGACGGGACAGTCCACATCGGCCTTCCTCGATTAACCCGGTTAATCGAGGAAGGCCGAGCAGCAGGCCCGATGATGGCCTGCAGTACACAAAACGGGCCCGGCCCCCTGCCCCATCGCGCAGGAGGCCGGGCCTTCGGGCGTGTGAGGACCGCCAGTCAGCGAACAGAAAGCAGATCACCGAGACACGCGGGCCGGAGCCGTGACCCGGCCCGGTTCCCGCGCCGGGAGCCTGCCGGAAGAGGTACCGCGCCCGGGCCCAGAATTCCGCCGCTCACTAGGATTCCAGCATGATCCAGGACGGTGAATTGATGCGCGGCGGCCTGTCGACGGTGCGCCGTGACGGCGAGACTATTCTCAGGCCCTGGCGCGTGTGGACCCCCGCAGTGCGGGAACTACTGCGCCACCTGGAGCAGGTGGGATTCGCTGGCGTGCCGCGCGCCCTGGGTGACGGTCCCGTGGACGGCCACGAGGTGGTGTCGCTGCTGCGCGGCGAAGTCGGGCTGTCCCCGTGGCCACGGGCGCTTCTCGCGGACGAGGGCGTCACCGCGCTTGGGCGATGGCTGCGCGATTACCACGAGGCCGTACGCGACTTCCGGCCCTCAGCGCAGGCCGTCTGGTGCGACCCAGACGCCCGCTGGCGTCCCGGGCTGATCATGCGCCACGGCGACCTCACGAGCTGGAACTCGGTCTGGGCGGACGACCGCCTGGTGGGCGTCATTGACTGGGACCTGGCCATCCCCGGCGAGGCGTTGGACGACCTCGCACAACTTGCCTGGTACAGCGTGCCTTTGCGGCTTCCCGACCGTCAGCGCAGGGTCGGCTACGGCGCAGCTGGCGCGCCGTTGGCGCGACGGCTGCGGCTGCTCTGCGACGCCTATGGTGCGGACCCGGCCGACGTGCTGGACGCGCTGGCGGGGTTGCAGCGCGCCGAGACCGAGCGGATAGCGCGCCTGGGCCCGCTCGGCGCGGACCCCTGGGCGGCATTCCTCCGGCAGAACTTCATCCCGGACATCGAGGAGGAGCGCGCGTGGGCGCTGGCCCGTCGCGAGGAACTCCTCGGCCACGCCTGACGCGACCTGGCCGTACGCGGCACCTTGCCTTGACCGGCCATCGGCGGTCCGAGAAACCGTGGGTGACGGCCGAGAATGCGATCCCCGCCGCGGCCCCGGTCCAACCGATGGCGAGGTCGAGCAGGACCCGCATCACCGTGAGCATCAAGAGCATGACCAGGTGATAGACGGCGACGTGAGCGAGCACGCCACGACTCGGCAGATGTCGGCCCATCGGCATCGCGCTCGGGACGCCCCTTCACCGCTGCCCATCTGTCCGTCTGCCAGCAAGGATCCGCCCAGACATGGAAAGCGAACACCGTGGCGAACACGGCTGCCGGCATCACGCCGTCACCCCCAGGAGTGCACTCCGAGGCGCAATAGCGACGCTCACCAACCGAGACACACGAGCGGATCGCCGAACGGGCATCACCCGTCGACTTCCCCGCAGAAGCGAGACACCGAGGAAGGTGGACACGGCCGTCGCCGCATGAACGAACTGGTCCCCGAGGGGATGGACGGAGTCGAAGACGGCGGTGAGAGCGGCGACCAGGGCCAGGCCCTCGATGGCGCGGACGCGATCGGTCATGCTGCGTGTGCTCCTCATCTCGGTGTTCGGGCGGTGTACAGGGCGGCCGGCCTCTTGCCGATGCTGCGGACGGCCTGTGGTGCCTCGCCCCGGCCGGGGCGGCGGTTCAGAAGGGCGGCTCGTCCCGGTCCGGGACGGGCCAGAGCCGCAGGCGCAGCTCGCGGCGGTGGGCCCAGCAGCCGCACGCCTCCATCTCGGGAAGGCACCGCCGACCCACCAGCCGCCCTCGCCGTGGCAGCGTGGGCAGTTAGGCCGGGGGCGGGCGGTGATCTCGACGCGGTGCTGGTCGGCGTGCAGCGCGAGGTGGCTGGCCTTGAGTACGGCGGCGGCCGCCGCCGCGGCGAGCGGGACGGCGGCGGCGAGCAGCAGGGTGGCGCGCAGGCGGCGGGTGGTCACGTCAGCGGGATGGCGCGGCAGGCGGTGGCGTGGTTGTTGGCGTCCGGCCGGATGCGGAACAGGTAGCCCTGTTCCGGGCGGGCGGAGGAGTCACCGCAGCCGAGGCAGTTCCAGCGGTTGTTCTCGGCGTGCTCGCCGTGGCCGGTGACGTCGACGTAGCTGCCGCCGGTGGTGACGAACCGGATCAGCAGGCCCTTGGGGCGGACGGGCTCGGTGAAGGCGGAGGCGCGGACGGCGGTGTTCATGGGTGGTGGTCCTCTCGGTTCAGGCCGCAAGCAGGTGCTTGGCTGGGGGAGCGATGTAGGAGGCGGGGTCGGCGGGCGTGCCGTCGAAGCACTCCAGGCAGGTGCCCAAGGGCTTCAAGGGGAGGCAGTGGAAGTAGCGCCGGGCGCAGGAGCCGGAGCATGTCTGGCGTGCGGCCATCGCCTTGTCGAGCGCGGCTTCCTTCGCGAGCGTCATCGCGAACTTCGGCTTCGCCAGGTCGACCCGGTACAGCCACGCGAAGCGCTTCCCGTCGCGGCATTCGATCCGGGCGACGGGTTCCTGGCCGCCGGGGCGCAGTCCCATCTCCCGCAGTTGGCGGCGGGTCGCGAGGTTCACGCGGCCGGCCTGCTTCCACCGGAAGACCGGTAAGGAGCCGTCGCCGGGGTCGTACGGGTCGACGTCGACCAGGTCCTGGTCGGCCATCACCTGTTCCAGGCGCCGGGCAGCCGGTCGGGGCGCTGCGGGTAGCGGGGGCCGGGGCGCTGCGGGCGGGGCCGGCCGATCCGGCGGCGCGGGCGGGGAACGAGCACGAGCGGTCTCCTCCAGTCGTCGGGTGGACAGCGCTGCGCCCCGCTGGCGTCGTGTTGTTGTCGGCGGGGCGCAGCGGGTAGTGCGGCTGGGTTGTGCGGCGATGCCGTGGGCCGTGTGGGCGGGGTGCTCAGCCGGAGGTGGCCGGGGCGGGCGCGGTGTGGGCCGGCCGGGGTGTGCCCGGCTGCTGCTCGGGGGCGCCTGCCAGGTGGGAGCCGATCAGCAGCCCGCCGATGCCGAAGACCTTGTGGCGGTTGACCTTCCACCAGGTCGGGGCGGGGGGCTCGGTGAGCACGCCTATGACGGTCGGGGCTTTCGCCAAGGCAGGGTCTCCTTCTCGTTCGCGGACGGGGTGGTGCGTGCGGCCAGGCGGCCTGTCCGGCCCTCGGCGGCCCCGGGGTGCGGGGCGGGCGAGGACCAGGCAGGGCGTCGGGTCAGCGGGTGTGACGGGTACGCCGTTGGCGGGCGGCCCGCTGCCGCAGCCCGTCGAGTGGCCTGGGGTGGGTGTGCTGCCAGGCGGTGTCGAACACGTCGTCGTTGGTCGGGAAGGAGCGGGACTCGCCGCAGGTGCACCTCCAGGCGTACGGCTCGGGGCGGGTGTCGTCGCGGGTGGCGGTGATCTTGGCGGGGAGGCTGTTGTGGCTTCCGTGGAGGATGCCGGTCCAGAACTCGGTCTTCGGCGTCTGCGGCTTCATCGGATTCCCTTTCGGTGCGCGGTGGTGGTGCTGGACGGGGTGGGGTGCGGGTCAGCGCTGGAGCGGGTGGATCTTGTCGGGCCCGAGGTCGTCGCCGGCCGGGGTGGGGGCGGGGAGGGGGGCGTGCAGGTGGAGCGCGGGGTTGAACTGGTACTGCGGCGGGTGGTTGTGGACGATGGGCCGCAGGGTCAGGCCGCGCAGGGCGAAAATGCTGGCGAGCGCCCACATGAGGGCGGCGAGCCCGGTGGCGGCGGCGCGGCCCCCGGCCGGGGCAGCGGACCAGATCATGGCGAGGCTGCCGATCCCGAACAGCAGCCAGGCGATGCGGGCTCCGGCGTTGCCGAGGAATCCGCCGACCAGGCCGAGCAGCCCGGTCAGCTGCTAGAACGCGAACAGGGCGGCCGGGGCCACGGACAGGTGCGCGGCCTGGTCGGCGAGGAAGACCCGGACGGGGTGGTCGACCGTGCCCCACAGACCGCCACCGTCGCCGCCGCTGGTGGCTGGGACGGCGGACAGGCCCTTGAGCGCGGCAGAGACGACGTCGCCGGCGGTGTCCAGCATCAGCACGATGAGGCTGAGCCCGCCGAACAGCGCCACCGCCTTGATCCAGCTGGCGACCTCGTGCCAGCTGGAGTGCCGTGCCTGGAAGACCTCCTCCCACCGCTGGTAGAGGAAGCCGCCCTCCTCCCACGACTCCTTCCACGCGGCGCGCAGCCACGCGAGCCGCCCGGTGCCGGGCTTGGCGTCCAGTTCGGGGGCCGGCGGCACGGGCGGCAACCGGTTGAGCAGGTCGAGGAAGGACGAGTTGTCCTGGCCGTTGACCGGGTTGTCGCTGTGGGTCATGGCGTGGCTGCTCCTTCTGCCGGAGGGCGGTGGTGGCGGGTCAGCGGATCTCGTTGCGGGTGCGGGCGAAGAACGCCCCGCGCGTGGTGCTGTTGTTGTGGATCTCGGTGTGGTGGGTGACCGGACCCTCGAACACGTTCTTGGTCACGACCGCGCGGGCCTTGCTGATCGCGCCGCCGATGGCGGTGGCGACCATCGCGACGGCCGCAAAGGGCAGGGTCGCCATCAGGACGCCGGTGAGCGTGACGGAGGACAGGCCCTGGAGCACGAGCCAGGCACCGCAGCCGATGCCGGTGACCCCGGCGCCGACGCCGATGCTCGCCACCGCGATCCCGGCCGCCCAGGCCGGGACGATCCGGTGGTCGGGCTGCTGCACGGGCGGGGTGGTACCGAAGGCCGGCGGCGCGGTGTCGTCGCGGAACGAGGTGGGGTGGTGGTGTACGGGCTTGGCCGCCCAGTCGTCGATCAGGCGGCGGGCTTCGGCCGCGGCCTCGGACTCGGGCATGCCGTGCTGGGTGTGCAGGGGGTCCATTCGGGTTCTCCGATCACGCGGGAAGGGGGCGCCCTCCTGGCCGTGGCGGGCCGGGAGCACGTGGGGGAGGGGTGCGCGACGTCGGAGGGCGCCGCCGGGGTGCGTGTCCGGCGGCGCCCTTCGGCGTGGTGTAGCGGGGGAGTGGGGGCTGGCGGGTGGGTAGGCACCGCCTACGCGCCCCGGGCATCCTCGGATCATCAGGCGCGGGGGGAGGGGTGTGAGGTGGAGTTCGTCTTCGAGTGCGGGTGGTGCGGGGGTGACAACTACTTCGTCGGGAGGCAGGTCGGCTGGTGGGTCGACAAGTGGGAGATCCCGTCGGAGTGGGACTGCCGTTTCTGCGAGGGCCTCAACTACACGCCCGACCCGCCGTGGACCGAGGCGTAGTCAGAGGCTGGAGACCAGTCCGGCGAGCGCGGCGAGGCCGGTGTTGATGGCCGGGGCCAGGCCGGTCGCAGCGAGGGTGAAACCGAACAGCGTGCAGACCAGCGCGGAGCCGACGCGGACGTAGCCGCCCTTGACCAGGACGACGACGATGATGGCCAGCAGCACGGTGGCGGAGACGGAGAGAGCCACGGCAGGTGGTGCTCCTTTACGAGGGGCAGGTGGTGCCGGCCGCGCTCGGGCGGTCCGGCCCCGGGGATGGGTGGGTGGTTCAGGCGTCGGTGAGGCTCTTGATGGCCTCCAGCGCCTGGCGGGGAGAGTCGACCTTCTCGGAGCGGCTGCTGTCACCCTTGGAGCCGCGGCTGCCTCCCTTACCGCCGTCTCCGCCGCCGCGCCGACGGGGCTTGCCGTCGCCGTCCTCGTCCTCGTCGCTCTTGGGCTCGGGCCAGAACTCGCCGGGACGTACGGGCTCGTTCCAGTCGAACCACAGGCCGCGCTTGGTCAGCTCACTGATCTCGTGGTCGGTGAGCCGGTTGACCTCGTCGGGGAACAGCTCGGACAGGTCTGTGTCGAAGTCCGCGAAGAGGCTGCGCATGAGGACGGCGCGGCCGTTGTCCAGGACGATGACCGCGACGCCGCCGGTGGAGACGCCGTTCTCCGGGTCGGCCTCGCCGCGCATGGCCCGCTCGATCGCGGAGCCCTCGGTGCGGGAGTAGCGGGCGGGGATGGTCGGAACGTCGTACGGGTTCTCCATGGTGCCCTCCGCTGCCTTGCGGGTGGCGCCGGGCGAGCCCATGTTGAAGATCGTGGGCCTGGAGTTCTGCCGCAGGTTGTCCTTCATCTCGGTGGAGAACCCGTTGTGCGCGAACGGGCTCTGTCCCGCCGGGTTGAAGCCGATGCCGTACTTCAGCCCGGTGACGGTGAGGTCGTCGCCGTCGGTCTGGATGAACTCACCGAACTCCGCGTCCTGGCCCGCGGTCATGAACTCGTCCGCGAACACGTTCAGCTGCCGGTAGGGGCAGCGCGGGTCGCCCGGCTTGTAGTCGTGCGGCTGCCCGTCGTGCGGCCAGGGCATCTCCGCCCTGATCTCGCACAGCGCCTGCGCCGCACGCAGCGAGCGGGCCATCCACAGCGCGTTCGAGCCCTGCCGGTCGATGTACCTCCCGAGCACAGTCGTCTTCTCGTCCTTGCGGACCGTGGACAGCCACACCACCTGACCGGCCAGCGACATGGCGGCCATGTCGATGGCGAAAAACTGCGTCTTCCCGGACCGGGACACGCCCAGGATCAGGCCGTGCCGGGCGGCGTTCTTGTCGTGCTGGAAGACCATGTTCTTCACCGGCTGCCCGGTGATGGTGTACCCGCACACGTACATGCCCTTGGCGTCCGGGGTGAGCAGCTCGCGGGTCGCGGGGAAGATCTGCGACAGCGGCGGTTCGTCGAACGCGCTGATCAGGAACTCGTTACCGTCAATGAGGACGAACACGCAGGAGTCATCCTCGGGCATGCCCAGGCCGCGGCAGACCTTGGCCAGGTCGATGCGCGGCGTCTCGGTGGAGTCCGCCATCTTCGCCCGGTAGAAGGTCACCCCGCGTTCGTCGTCGCGGGTCTTGTGGACCAGCTCCGAGCCGGGGGCGCCGCCCTTGGGTCCTGCGACCCGGTCCGTCCAACGCTCGGCGTCGGTCGGCTTGGTGCGGCGGCGCTGGTTGGCGTCGGGGGTGATGCGGGCCTCCAGCCAGCCGGGGCCGCCCTGGCGGCCGGGCTGGACGGCTACTTCCGCCAGGACAACGTCGCTGGACGGCACACCGAACGGCGCGGCGACCGCAGCCTCCGACAGGCCGGTGATCGGCCGTCCGGTCTCCGAGGCGCGCAGCAGGATCGTCATGTCGTGCCGCTGCCCGGGGTGCCGGGTGGCCTTGACGACGTGCGTGCGGCCGGGCATTCCGGCGTTCTCCCACATCATCCGCACCTCGCGGGTGAGCAGGTCGGCTCCGTCGTCCGGCACCGCCACCGGCTCCTCGATGACTTCGGCGGGGGCCGGCTGCGGGGCAGGGGCGGCGAGGGCGGGGCGGTGACGGCGGCGGGTGTGCCGGGAGAACGGCATCACCAGGTAGCCCGCCGCCGCCCATCCGGCGGCAAGCAGCCCGTCCATCCCGTACGGGCCCCAGCCAGTGGTGGTCTTGGCCGCAATGTCGATGGCGGCGGCCAGCACGAGCGGGGACCAGCGCAGGATCTTGCGTCCGGCCCCGGGCTCGTCGCTCTTCGCAGCGAGCACCCAGCCGCCAATCCCGGCGGCGCCGGCGAGCTGCACGACCTGGTTGACGGGGCTGTCGGGGTAGAGGTTCGGGGCCACGGCCAGCACGGGCGCGGCGAGGGTGTAGGCGAGGCGTTCGAGCGCAACGCTGCGCGGCGTGGTCACCGGCTTCTCCTTCGGCGAATGAGTACGGGCGGCCCCGCTGGTGTGCGGGGCCGCCCGTGATGGGGGTGAGTGGGGGAGGGGAGTCAGCGGTTGAAGAACCCGGGCCTGGGCGTCTTCTCGCGCCGGTTGGAGCGGATGTCGTCCAGCGCGCCGTAGAGCTTGGAATGGGTACGCCGGGTCTCGTGGGTGAGGTCGGCGGTCTCCTGGGCGGTGTCCGACAGCTTGCGGACCTCCCGGGCCGCGCCGACCAAGGCGACGGCCACGTTCGCGGTGAGGGCGACGAACTTCGGGTCCAGGCCGGCGTTCTCGATGTCGGTGGCAACGTCGTCGGTGTGGTCGGCGTTGGCCTCCATGCTGCGCTGCAGCCCCTCCAGCTCCAGGGTGGCGTCGTCCATGGCCTTGCCGAGCCTGTCCAGCTTGGCCTGCACGGCCTTGTACCGGTTGTCGCCGTCGGCCACGGCGGGCGCCGCGCCGCTGCTGCGGGGTGCGAGGTCGCTGCTCATCAGCGGATCTCCTCCGGGATCTCTAGTCGTGGTGGACAGCGGCCGAGGCGTGCTGGAGGCCGGCGTCTTCCTTGGCGGCCATGTCCTCGCCGTAGACGCGGGCGACCATCGCGGCCGCGAGCTTGGCGGCCTCCTTGGCGATGCCGCACTGCTCGGCGCAGCGTTCGGCCTGTGCCTTCATGCGGGCCGCGGAGTCGGCCAGGTCCGCGATCAGGTCGGTCACGGCCGTGTCGATGTTGTGGTCGCCGACCAGGTCGCCGGCCATCTCCCGCAGGGCTTCCGCGACCTTGCCGAGGGCCTCCATCAGGGCCTCGGCACGCTCCTGGTCAGAGGCGGCCTTGATGGCGATGTTCGCCATCTCCACCAGGTACTCGTCGAACGTGATGTCTGTACGGTGCTGAGCGGCGAGGCCACCCCCACGGGACGGCCTGCTGACTTCCGAGCTGCCCATGCTGCTCCCTTCCGTGCTGGTCGGCCTGGTGGTGCCGGGTCGTGCGGTGTGCTTCTCCGGTGCGGGCGCCAGACCCCGCACGCCGGTCGTGACGGCCGCGGGGGTGTCGGGGACGATGTCCGCGTCGGCGATGTCGTCCTCGCTCTTCGCGGGGCGCTTGGGTGGGCTGGTGTCGTGCTCGGGCCACTCCACCGTCGGGGTGGAGTCCTCCGCACCGAACGGACTGTCCGCCGGACGGCCACGCCGACCGCCACGACCCGTACGACCGCGCCCCGTCCGGCCCGTCCGGCCCGTCCGGCCCGTCCGGCCGGTGCGACCGGTGCGACCGGTGCGTCGGGTACGTCCGCGCCGTCCGGCCCGGCCCGTACCGGCGGTGCGCCGGCGCCGGAACCAACGCCGCTTCTTCGCACCGTCAGACGCCCCGTCACCGGCCCCGGAGCCGGTGCCCGGCGTATCACCCGCCGTGCCGTCCTTCGAGGCGCTGGAGGCCCCGTCCGAGGCGTCCTTGCCGTCGGTGCCCTTGGCCTCGTCCTTGTCCTTGGTCAGGTTCACCTTCTCGGTGCTGGCCGCCTTGGCGTCCTTCGCGTCCGCGGCGGTCTTCGCGGCGGCGCGGCGCTTGTCCCAGCGGCGCTGGGCTTCCTCGCCGAGGGCCTGGCCCAGCGTGGTGCGGCCCGGGTCGGCCGCTGCGGCTTCCCGCTTCGCTTTCCGTGCCTCGGCCCGCTGCGCCTTCTTGGCCCGGCGGTCCTCCCACGCCTGCTGCTTCTGGGCGCGGGCCTGGTCGCGGTCCTTGCTCCGGTCCGCGACACCGGCAGCGTGCCCGGCGGTGCGCCGCTCCTGCCGCCCGGCCTGCCGGGCGCCGGCGCGCTCCTGGCGTCCGCGGGCCCGCTCGGCGCGGACGCTGGACGCCGGACCTCGCTCACCCTTCGAGTCACCACCCCGGCCGGAGCTGCCAGAGCCCGTCTGAGAGCCTTTCGACCCACCGGACGACCCGTTGCGCCCGGAGCCAGCTGCGCGGCCGCCAGAGCCCGACTGGGAGCCCTTCGGGCCGCCCTTGCCGCCTCCGCTGCCCCCGGTCGATCCGGTCCCCGAACGGCCGCCGAGGCCGCCGGAGTTGGAGCCTCGCGAGGAACCGGACCGGCTCGGCCCGGCGCCGGAGCTGTTGCGGGACGCCCCCGCGCCGCCACCGCCGCGCGAGGACCCGCCACCGCCGCCGGCCTTCGAGCGGCCCTTGTCCGCCCCCATACCGGAGCCGGACGCCTTCGCGCGGTCGGCATCGGCCTTTCCGCGCGCCGCCGCCTTGTCGCCCTTCGCTTTCACCATCGCGGCGCGGAGCCTTCCGTTCTGCTCCATCATCGCGACTTCCTGCGCGGTGCGACCCTCCAGCAGCGCCGCCTTCCGCGCTATTTCAGCCTCACGGAATGGCGTCTCGCTTTCATGATTGGCCCGCGCCATTTCCAGCCGGAATTCCAACCAGTCACCGAGACGGTCAGCAAGAGAACGAAGCTGAATATATTCACCTACTCCGTATTCGCCGCCGGCTTCTCCGGCTTCCGGCACCGCTACTCCTTGGGAGCGCAGCGCCGTAGACGTGTCGGGGGCGGCGGGAATCGGCGGCAGTTCCATCGTCGTCTCTTCCGGCGACTCCGGCGGAGCCGCCGGGATGTCTTCCGGCGGTGGAATGGTGTCGCCGTAATCCGGGATCGGCGGGGGCACGTATGTTGAGTCATCGCGCCAGGGGCCGCGGACCAGGATCCCGTTCGGGTCGTCCACGTCGGACACGATGCACCTCCCTCCTGGGACTTGACAGAGCGTGGGGTCTTGTGTGCACGCGTGTGCACGTGCACGTGTGCACGCTTTACGCGCGCGAGGCCCCGCCGGAGCCCGGCGGGGCCTTCTCTGGTGACGTTCAGTTACGCGGGGGGTGCTTCGCCACGACCTGGTCCGCGTACTGCAGCAGGTCGTTCCAGATCCGTCCGTCGCCCTCCACCCGCCGGTCCAGCGCCGTGATGAACAGGCGGCAGAGCAACGCGAATCCGGAGTAGACGTCTTCGCGACCGGCTTTGACGTCCTTGGCAATTCGGGATCGTGCCAGGCGGAGCCAGAATTCCATCAGCCCTGCCTCGCCGCGAGATTCGCGGGCTTTCGTCGCCTCTTCCTTCAGCCAATTCTGGCGCCGCAGCGCCGAACGTTCGGCGCTGCTGAGGGGGCGGTTCACGCCGACTCCCTGTCACCCAGGTCATAAATCGACGTGGGGCCACTGTACCCGGAATTCCGGCTCTGCCCATCCTGCTGCGACGGATTGGGCGCGGCCTGGAGCGGTTGCAGGTTCTTCTTACGCCACTTTTCCAGCTCCTTTTCCCTCCTGCCCTTGACCGTATTGACAACGGCCTCGTCGTGGGCGCGGCGCTTGTAGGCGCTCTTCTCCAGGCCGTCGGTGAGGCTGTTCAGGTTCTTGAGCACGTTCCCGAGGGCCTTTTCCACGGGCATCGCGCGCAGCCTGGCGTGGTACCAGCGGTCGCCCTCCACGTGCGTGTCGCGCAGGTGCACGCGGGTCTCGTGCGCGAGGGTCTCCAGGTTCCTGCCGATGTCCAGCAGGACCCGCTGAACGTCGGCCAGGTACTGGGCGGTTGCCTCCGGGTTCTGCGCCACGTCGCGCAGAGGGGAGCGGTTCGGGTCGTTGCTGTTCATGCGAGAAAGACCTCCAGGTCTCGGGGGTTGGGGATGGGGAAGTCCGGGTCCCCGAGGCTGTTGCGCGGGGTGGTGGTGCTCGCTCGGTACGAGCGGGCCCGCGCTCCGCACGAGGCGGGCGCGGGGGAGCGGCCTGCCGGCCGTGGCCGCCCCCGTTCCGCACTCGGTGGGCGAGCGCGGAACGGAGGCGACCATGAGCGGCAGGAGTGTTGCCAGACGGGCGAGCGCCTGGGCGCTCACCGGGCGCTCACTGAGCGCCCGGTGAGACCTCTTCGACCTGAGCGCGCAGCCGCTGGGCGGTCGGGCGGGAGACCGGGGTCTCGCAGAGGCCCGCATTGGTGAGCGCGTCGCGGATCTCGGTCCACTCGGGGCGGCGCCCGAGCTCGGTGTAGAGGAGACGGATGCGTGCGTGGCGGCGCTCGGTGAGCGCCTCACTCGCGCTGCGGGTGAGCGAGCCGTCCGCTCGGTGAGCGTCGTCGTCCGCCGTGACGCGCTCACCCTCGTGAGCGCCTGAGGTAAGCGCCGGGCGCTCGCGCTCGCCATTCCCCCCGCCGGGCGTGAGCGCGCTCATGTGGGGGTGAGCGCGCTCGGCTTCGTCCACGCGCTCGACCGTGTGGGCGTCCTCGAGGGTGAGCGTGTCGGCGAGCGCGGCAGGCGCCGTGTCGAGCTTGAGCGCCATCCGCATGTCCAGCGGGGCCTTGCTCCGCCACCGCCGGCCGTACTTCTCCTTGAGTTGCGCTCGCAGGTACGTCTGCTCCTGGAGGCGGGTGAGCGCCTCCTCGTAGGAGGTGATCTCCCACAGGATCATCCGGCGGCGAAGCCGCGCGGTGGGGATCGGGGCGAGGATCCAGCGGCTACGGCGTACCGCCTCCATCCGCTTCTTGCCGGTGACCGCGCCGATCCGCGTCGCGTACACGTGGGAGGCGATCTCCGAGAACACGACCCACAACAGGGTGAGGGCCGCGTGCCCGAGGCGGCCCGACACGGAGTCCGCAGCGTTCCAGTTCAGGTACACAGTGACCGCCGTCAGCGCCCGGGGCACCCAGCGAATCCAGCGCAGCTCCATCCCCATCCGAATCAACACCAGGTTGGCGCCGGTGAAACTCGGGATCGCGACGTCGATTCCGACCGGCAGCAGCCACGGCCAAGACCAGCCCCACCCAGCTGCCTTGGTCTCCAGCGCTGTGTAGGAGGAGAGCAGACCGAGGGTGGAGACGACCGCGGCCGCGATGACGATCGCGATCACGCCGACCAGCTCCTGCCCCGACAGCGGCGGCACCGAGCCGGCAGGCCGGGCGTCGGCCCGCGCCTTGCGCCGGACGGCGCGGGACTCGGTCCGGATCTCCCGGCGCCGCGCCCCCTGCACGGTGCGCTGCGTTGCCGCCTCGAGGATCCGGTCCGCCTCGGCGCGGGCCTGGCCGGCGGCGGCCTGGTCGGCGATGGCCTTGGCCACTGCCTCCCGGGCTGCCTTCACATCGGCGTCGGCCTGCTCGCGCAGCCGAGCGACGTCCTGGTCGACGGACACCCGCAGCTCCTCAGCGCACATACGCGCGTCGGCCAGGGCTCGTTCGGCGTCGGCACGAAGGCCGGCGGCCGCCATCTCGGCCCCGACCCGCACCCGCACGGCCTGATCGTCCGCGCTCCCGCGCATCCGCCCGGCCTCACCCCGCGCACGCTCCAGAAGCTGCTCGGCGTCGGTGGTGGCGCGAGTGCGGATCTGCGCCGCCGTGCGCTCCGCACCGGCGAGCAGCACAGTGCGCGCAGTCTCCGCGTCGGCGAGAGCCTTCGCGGCGGCCTGCCCAGCCTCGATCTTCACCCGCTCGGCGGCCGCGGCCGCCGAGCGGGTGACCTCGTCCGCCTGGCCGCGGGCAGCTGCGAGGACCTTCTCGGCCTCGCCGGTCGCCGCCGCCGTGACGGCGTCGGCCTCGCGGCGCGCCTGGGCAAGCAGCTGCTCCGCCGCCGATTCGGCCTCGGCACGGATCTGGTCCGCGTCGACGGCCGCGCTGCTGGTGGCGTCCGCGCGAACCTGGTCGGCGTCCGACGCAGCCACGGACAAGAGGCGGAACTGCTCAGCTGCGGCGGCCTCGCTGATCGACGCTGCCTCGGCATGTGCACCGTCCAGGAGTTCGGCGGCGCGCAGCTCACCCTCGGCGAGGAGGCGGGCAACATCGTCAGCGGCCTGGCTTCGGAGGTCGGCGGCACGGTCGGCGGCGTCGGCCAGGACCGGATCGGCCTCCGGGAAGACCTCCAGGACGGCTGGCTCGGTGTCCGTGGCGGCGTCGGCCAGGAGGCGGGACTGCTCGGCGGCGGCCTCCTCGGTGAGGGTGGCCGCCTCCGAGCGGGCGCCGTCCAGCACTTCGGCGGCGCGTGCCTCGCCCTCGGCGACGATCCGGGCGGCGTCGACGGTGGCCTGGTCTCGGACATCGGCGGCCCGGTCGGCGGCGTCGGCCAGAACCGGGTCGGCCTCCTCGAACACGAGCGGCATGGTGTTCTCGGCAGCGGCCTGGGCGGCGATCGAAACCTCGACGGTGGGCGCCTTGGCGCGCCCGGCGCCGCGGGGCTTGGCGGCCGGGGCGGGCTTGCGCCTGCGCCGGGCGGTGGTGTTGGCCACGGGGGTGTCCTCTCTTACTCCGGCGCCTCGTGCCAGAGGCCACCGGTCGGTAGGGTCGTGACCAGGCCCTCCGGGGCCCCGGCAGCTTCAATGCCGGGGGCTCGGAGGGCCGTCTGCACGGTGCAGGCGGTCAGGGGCGGGCGGGCAGCGCGCTGCTGTCCTTCCCAAGGTGCTGGCGCAGCCAGGCGACGGCGGCCGGGGTCATCGCCCCGGCGTCCGGCTCGCTCAGCGGCGCGGAGTCGATGTCGTGCATCGCGTCGGCGGCCGGGAGCAGCCGCATGTAGTCGGGGTCGATCCCGGCGCGGTGGCGGTTGGCGCTCAGCTCGACCAGGTCGTAGAGGACCTTGCGGGTGTCGGCGTGCGTCCAGGACCGTTCCACCCGGCCGACGAACGTGTGGCCCGGCAGACCGAGCCAGAACCGCTCGACGTCGCGGAACAGGACCAGGTCGCCCTTGATGTAGGTGACCTTTGGCCGTACGGCCTGCGTCTGGGGCTGGGTCACGTGCTCTCCTCACTCGCGTACACCGGCCCCGAAAGGCCGGCGGGTCCGGACTGCCCGGCTCCCCGTCACCGCCCGACCCGACCGCCGGAGTTCGGCGGTCGGTGCGGGCGGATCAGGCAGCCGTCAGGCCGACCGCGAGCTGGTGTTGGCCAGAGACGCCGTCGCGTAGAACGCGGCCGCGCTGGTCTTCCCGCTGCGCGTCGTGCCGCCCATGAGCGGGTGGGAGTCCGCGAGGAGGGGGAGCGCGGTATCCACTGCGCCGGTGGGCCGGTGCGGGGCAACGATCCGGCCGTCGGGGAGCAGCTCGCCGGTGTCGTCGAAGACGATCAGGGCGTTGCAGAGGAGACTCCAGCCCTGTTCCGGGCGGCCGACCACGACGCGCGCGTCCTCGCGGTCCGGGCTGTCGGCCGTCGGGCACGTCGGCCGGTGCATACACAGGGACTCCGGCAGCCGGCTGCCGGTCGGGGTCGTCGCGGCGTCGAGCTTGGTGCTGCGCTGCATGGGGCTCTCCAGGCGAGTGACGGGCCCGAGACTCTCCCGGACCGAAGGCATGAAAGGGCGGCGTCCCGGGGGGCAGCCGGTACGCGGCGGTCCAGGGCTGCGGTCGAGAATCTGGCCTCCGAGCCCGCCGGACGGGACACCGGATGTTCAGCTCTTGCCGCGTCGGGCGAGGGGCGGATGGATGTCGGTGACGCGATGACCGGCGTCCCAGGCGGCCGCCGCGGTGAGCACGGCGACCGCCAGGTGCGCCTGGGTGAGGGGGTGGGTCAGGCCGCGCGCGGCGATGGCCCGTACCGCGTGGTGCTGGGCGGTACGGGCGGCCGGTATGTGCAAGCCCTACTCCTGTTCGGGCTGCGGCTGCGGCGGCGTTCCGCAGGTGCAGGGCTCGTGCTTGATCGACTGGTACGGCTTGCCGTCCGCGCCGGTGGAGTTCACGGTGACCAGGGTCGGCGAGTGGCCGCAGCCGCTCACCGGACCGTGCCCGCCGTACTCGGCGGCGGGGCCGGGGCGGCGGCGTTCTGGCCGCAGCGGCAGGTCCACCAACCGCACAGGACGCAGGCGTCGTCCGCCGCGCGGAACGGCACGTTGAAGGACAGCAGCGGGGGCCGGACGTAGCCGGGGGCCATCTCCGCGAGGGTCCGCCGGGCACGGCCGCCTTCGGGAATCCGGGCGTCGTCCCGCTCGGCCATCGTGAGCACCAGGGTGCCGAGCTGGTGGAGGGAGTCGGTCTCGTCCCGCTCGTAGCCGCGGGAATCGTCTTCGCGGCGGATGTCGTCGATCTTCCCGGCGCGCGGGGTCAGGGTGGCGGTCATGCCGCGACCTCCCAACCGGTACGGGCGCGACGGGCGGTGCGCACCACTGCCAGCTTGGCGGCGAGCTCGGCGATCCGCTCGTTCTGCTGCCGCAGGAGTGCGGCCTGGTGCGGCATGCCGCCGCTCCTGGTCGGCATCCTGCGGGCCTCGCGGTTCAGCTTCACGGCGAGGTCCCTGAGCTCGTTCCACTCCTGGTCGCTGGCCTCGTCGGCGGTGATCGCGGCGGTCAGGCGCTGGGCCTGAAGCTCGCGGAGGGCGACCAGCTCGTAGCCGGAACGGCCGCCTCGAACCAGGTCGTCGATGCGCGGGTTGCCGTCGCCGTCGCGCAGGGCCAGCTCCTCGCAGGCCGCCCGGACGGGGCAGCCGCGGCAGAAGCCGATCGCCTCGGCGCGCTGCGCCTGCCAGGTGGCCGGCGGCTCGCCGTCGGCCCGGGAGAAGAGGTCGGGGTCTGCCTGAACGCACTTGGCGCCGACGTCGATCGCGGCCTGGAGTACCGGGCGCCGCATCCGGCGGGCCTGAGTGGATGTCATCCTGTGCATGCGTCTTCCCTTTCTGGAGGGGGACTGCAAAGACGAACCCCCGGGGGCCTAAGCCCGGGGGTTCGTCGTGTTCTGACTGCTGTACGAGCAGCCACGGCCCCGGCCGCCCTCTCTTGGTGCTGGGCGGCCGGGGCCGTGGTCGATCGTCGCGATGTGCGGGTCAGGCCACGAGTGCGCGCCTGTGGCAGCGGGCGGTGTACGCGGCGGCGGTCTCGCCCGGGGCCGGGGCGGGCAGCGCGGCCCTGACCTCGGCCACCAGATCGGTGTGCGCGGGTTGGTCCGCCGGGGTCAGGGGGCGGCACCAGATCGTGGCCAGGTGCGTGTAGGCGACGCGGGTGAGGTGCTCCTCGAAGACGTCGCTCGCGGAGCGGTCCTGGTTGGCGTCGGCCAGGGCGCGGAGGGTGCCGGTGGCCAGGGCGCGGACGGAGCGGCGGTCCCCGGCGTTCTGGGGGGTCATGGCCAGCGGGGCGCTGGCGGGTCCGTCGACAGCCCGACCGCGAGTGGTGGGGATCGCGTCGGCGGGCACCGTACGGGCGGCGTCGGCCCTGCGGGCGGCGGGCACGGCACGCTCCCACTGGGCTCGCCGGTCGGCGGGACGCTGCTGCGGCCGGGCGACCTTGAGGGTCTGGACGGTGGCGCGGCGGTGGCGGGTGACGTCGACGGCGAGCCGCTCCTCGCGCGCCCAGTTGCTGTACTGGCGGCGCCAGGCGTAGTCGGTGATGTCCACGTCGACGAGGCGGTTGCTGGAGCTGCAGCGGATTGCGGCGTCGACGCCGGCCTTGCCGGTGTGGTGCGGGACGAGCTTGAGCAGGTAGGTGCCGCGGTGGGGGGTCACGGCTACCCATGTGCCGCAGTCCGGGCACACCAGCGAGATGCGGCGGGTCTGCGTGGTTTCCACGGTCCGCATGTCGATGTGTCCGGGCGACAGGGTGGAGAGAACGATCGCGTCGAGGGGGCTGACGCGGGAGGTACGGGTGCGGCCCAGGCGCTTAGCGGCCTTGGGCACGGTGAGCTCAGGCATGGCGACTCCTCGGCAGGAAGAGGGGGTGTTCCCGGGGCGGATGCTCTCTCCACCCACCAGGTCCACGAGCCAACAGCCCGAATCCCGGCGGACAGACAGCGCATCAACGCTGAGGTCGTACAAGCAGTCCTGCCGGCCGGGGGGTTTGGTTGTAACTACCGCCTCCGACCACCTGCCCGCCTCCGAAGAGACCAGCTGCAGAAACTGCGGTGGTGCTCGTGCTGTTCAGCGGGAGAGGCGACCACTCTTCGAGCAGACCCCTTTGCTGACATAGCTAACTTAGCTGATAGGGTTGGGGTTGTGTCAAGCAGTTCGCTAATGAAGCTAGGGAAGCTGCCTAAGTCGAGGGGGTCGTCTTACGATGTCGCTCATGAACAACGAGGCCGTGCAGCCGTACCAACGGATCGCCCAGGACTACAGCGAGAAGATCCGCCAGGGACGACTCGCTGCCGGCACGAAGCTGCCCGGCATCCGAGAACTCTCCGAGGAGTACGGCGTCGCGGCAGGCACCGTCCAGCGAGCTCTCACCGAACTGCGCAACGCGGGGCTGATCTACTCCCATCAGGGACGTGGGTCCTTCGTCAGCGGCGCAACTGGTAAGTCCGCCCAGGACCCAACTGCACTCGCCATCGAGGCGCTTCAGTCCCAGGTCGCCGAACTCACTGCCCGCCTGGACAAGCTCGAGAGAAGGCGCGATGGCTGACGCCGACTCCCACCTTTCACGCTGCATGTCTTTCGCTCCTTGGTCGCTGTCTGCGTCGCTACCAAAGTTGTAGGACCGAGCGTGGATTGCGTTCTAGGCCTGACATGTGTCCAGCCGACGGGACACAACAATCGGAGACATGAAGGGGATTCAGTGTGGGGCAGAAGCCGAACGTCTTAACCCCCGAGGCATCGCCCTTGCATCGCTTCGGCTACCAGATGCGAGACCTGCGAGAACGGCGCAACCACACCCTGCGCAGCCTGGCGGAGGCGACCTTCATCTCCTACTCCAAGCTCTGGAAATGGGAGAACGCACAGCGGGCGCCGAAACATCGCTCGGAGGTTGAGCAGCTCGACCGGGTGCTCGTCGGCCAAGGGCTCCTGGTGGAGTTATGGGCTCGTATTGGTGTGGACGCTTCCCCACCATGCGATGTGTCCGTTCCGGGGGTCCATGTGTCCGAATCATCTCCACACCTGGCCCTACCCGCCTCTGGACAGGCAGGCTCGAACGATGACGACACGGACACGGTCGTCGTCCCCTGCCGCGTCCACGGAAGGATCCTCTTCGTGCCCGTGCCCCGCCGCGTTGTCCTCGCGTCTGGCTTCGCCGGACTGGCCGCGACAGCGATTCCGGCCCCGACAGCGACCGCCGCCACTACAGCCGCCGACATGGTCTCTCCCATTGAGCACTTCTCGCAGCTCCGCCGCGTGATGATCCAGACCGATAACTTGATCGGCCCTCGACACGTCCTGCCCGCGCTCCAGCAGCACCTGGCCCGGCTTACCAGCCGCCGCCGGGCCTCCCGTGGTGCCGACGCTGCCGAGCTCCTCGCGCTTGAAACCCGATACGAGGAACTCGCTGGCTGGCTGGCGCAAGACATTGGGGACGAGCGAACCGCCCACGGTCACACGGCGAAGGCCCTGGATGCGTCCCACATCACCGGCGACACTGATCTCACGGCATACATTCTCGGCCGCAAGGCCCAGCTCGCCGTCGACACCGGCCTTGCTGCCGACGCACTCGGCCTTGCCGCCGCTGCCCGACGCACTGCCCGCCCCGGCAGCCGCCTCGAAGTCATCGCAGTCATGCACCAAGCACACGCACACGCCGTTCTAGGCGACGGCACTGAGGCTCTGACCTCGTATGACACTGCCCTTGCTCTCCTCGGGCGCGCGGACACCGACGGGGTATGGGGCTCCTGGCTCGACGAGGCATACGTGAGCACGGCCCGTGCTCGTTCCCTGGCCGCACTCGGCGAGTACGAGCAGGCAGCAGCAGGTTTCGACACCGCCATCGCTGCACTGCCGGCCGCCTATCGACGCGACCGCGGCGTTTACCTCGCCCGCGCAGCCCGCGCCCACGCAGGTGCCGGCAACCTCCCCCTCGCTGCTCAGATCGGCCTACAAGCTGTCGGGATCGCGGCTGAGACCGGCTCGGCGCGCATCGTGAGCCAGCTCGATCGACTCGACCGAGTTCTCGCCGCGGCCGGCGACAAAGAGGGCATCGCCGAATTCCGCGCCGCGCTCGATCAGATCGTCCTGCACCCTGCCTAACGCCACCCGGCCCTACTCACTTCTGGAGACTTCCGTGCCTCGCCCGTTTGTCCTGCTGTCCGCCGCCGTCTCCCTCGACGGCTACCTCGACACCCGGCCGGGCGAGGACCGGCTCCTGCTCTCCAACGCCGCCGACTTCGACCGTGTCGACTCAGTACGTGCCTCCGTCGACGCCATCCTCGTTGGCGCTGGCACCCTTCGAGCTGACAACCCCCGGCTCCTCGTCAACTCGCCCGAGCGGAGGGCGGCCCGGGTCGCCTCAGGTCTTCCCGAGTACCCGCTGAAGGTCACCATCACCGGGACGGGCGACCTCGACCCTGCCTGGAAGTTCTGGCACCACGGAGGCAAGAAGCTGGTTCTCGCCGTTGGAGATGAAGCAATAGGAAAGGCCCGCGCCAATCTCGGCGACCTCGCCACCATCCAGGGCATCCCCACTGAAGCAACATGGCAGACCGCGCTCGACATCCTCGGTGATGTCTACGGTGTCCAGCGGCTCATGGTCGAAGGTGGCGGCACCATCCACACCCAGCTCCTCGAGGAAGCCCTCGCCGACGAACTCCAGCTCGTCATCGCCCCACTTCTCGTCGGCCAGTCTGATGCCGTACGGATGCTCGGGCCCGCCAACTACCTCGGTGGCCCCTCGGCCCGGCTCCGGCTGTTGGAAACGAAGCCAATCGGCGACGTGGTGCTCCTGCGCTACGCCCCCAAGGACATCTCCATGGAGCCCCGATGAACACCAGGCATTCCCCATCAAGCTCGAGTGCTCCGGGCATCGGCAGTTCCCCCAACGCTGCGGACTGCCGCTGGCTCGCCCTTGCGTGCGAACTTGCTGTCCTCTGCCCGCCCTCGACGACCGCGTTCTCCGTCGGTGCGGTCATCGTCGCGTCCGACGGAACCGAGCTTGCCCGTGGTCACTCCCGAGAGTCCGACCCACATGACCATGCTGAAGAAGCTGCACTCGCCAAGCTCCCCACCGAGGATCCGCGGCTTGCCACTGCCACGCTCTACAGCTCGCTAGAACCCTGCGCAAAGCGTGCCTCCCGAGCACGGGCCTGCTCCCAGCTCATCCACGACGCCCACATCCCTCGCGTCGTCACCGCCTGGCGCGAGCCCGATACCTTCGTCCCGGGCGCCGACGGCACTGAACTCCTTGAGTCCGCTGGTGTCGCCGTCGTGGAACTTCCTGAGTATGCGGACGCCGCTCAGCGGCCGAACCGCCATCTACTCAGCGGCGGTGACAGGTAAAAACGAGTCAGCGCAGCTCGTACAGCCATGCATCGTCTGTACGGCGCCGAGAGGTCGTCGTAGCCACACCGGGAAAACAGCATCAGCCCCCTTCCAAGGACCGGATGTTGTATCTTTCAGAGATCTGTCGATCATGAGAGGTCACGCCATGCCCGACCCGGACCGCCTGAGGCAGGTCGATGCCCTGCTAGACGGCCTGGACGATGTCCTGCCTCTACCACGGGTGCGCTCACAGCTGCGCCTCGCAGCCGGACTCACACAGAAGGATGTCGCCGACGTCGTGGGCGTGAAGCGTGTGGCAGTGGCGCGTTGGGAGTTGGGCGAGGCCCACCCCCGGCGCCCGCACCGCGAGGTCTACCTTCACCTACTCAAGGGGTTGGCGGAGCGTTTCCCTGAGGCCGCGAAGGTGGACGAGGGCATGCCGACGCCGGCCTCCAAAGGGGGGTCGGGATGACCTAAGGCCATCGGCCGCGCGCGCCAGGCGGATTAACCACCCGCTCCTCGCACGGCCCGTCTACCGACCGGATTAACCACCCGCGTCGGCCGCTCAGGTCCCAGTTGACGCTGGTCCTGAGCTGCGGCTCACCGAGCCGCTCGTTTTCACCCGGCCCCTAACCAGGGCCACCACCACCGGCCACTAACCAAGGCCACCACAGCCGTAGCAGTACCGATCCGCCTTACCCGCAGGCCCCCACCACAGGGGCTTCACGGTTCAGCAGTACCGGGAGGGGAGGAGAAGTCCCCCCCGCCCGATCGGTGTCTGCCCCGCTTCTCACGAAGGGGGGCTCACCCGTCACATCCACACACCCGGTCGTCCAGCCCGAGGGGCGAGGTCGTCCAGCTATATGGAGAGCAGGTCGTTTCTCATAGTGCACGACGTGGTGTCCCCTTGTCAGCTTGACGTTGCCCGTTTCAACCCGGTTCGAGCTCGACGAATGTCCCCCGTGTCGGGACCAGCGTCCGGTTCGCTAGTGTTTGCGGCGTTCATACCGGAAATCAGATTTCCGGTCCGGAGCCACAAGCGCAGCGCTCTCGGGGCGGGCTCGACAAGCGTGGTCACGGCGTCTGCCGCCTCGCTCGTGCACTCGCGCGCAGAGCTCGTCGACAGCTCCGTCGACCGCGGTGTCCTCGAGGACGTCGCCCCATGGGGCGGGACGGGATCCAAGATTCTTACCCGCCCGGTGGGAGCGATCGGCGTTCCCGCCGCTCCAAGTCCCTTGTCCGCAGGGGCCGTGCGCAAGTCTGCTGAGATGATCTACATCTCGCACCCTCGGACCGGCCGGTGAGCGCCGTAGCTGCGCCAGCCGGCGTGATGCTGCCCGCTCCCCACCGTTGCGTCGATGACGCCGACGCGGTCGCCGTGTTACCTGAGCTGTTCGTGGCCGAGGCGTCGCAGTGGCTGTCGACGTCGTCCGGCCGGATCGCGGGCGAGGGCTACAGCTGGATGCAAGCGGTCCACTGGGTCGCCGGGTCCGGGCTGTACCAGCCGCGGCAGCATCGGTCCCACGGGCCGCGCTCCTTCGGGCCGACGACCGTGCGAGTCGCCCAGGAGCTCGCGGCGCTGTTTCCGTGCCGTCCGGGCGTCGAGTATCTGGTTCGCCGTACGGGTCTGTCGGAGCGGTCGGTGGAGTACCACCTGGGGATGCTGCGGGAGACGGGGCTGATCGCGTACATCGTGCGGGGGACCCGGGTGCGCGGTGAGTCGGCGCAGGCGAGCGAGTTCGCCCGGATGATCCCTCGTGAGTTCGACGTCGCGCTGGGCGTCCGCACGGTGCTGCGGGACGAGACCGCGCCCGCGTACACGCGGGCCATGACCGGGATCACTGAGGCGAGCCGGGAGCTAATGGCGAAGCTGGCCAAGAAGGCGTCCCAGAAGGTCCGCCGGCCCCGCTCGAAGACGTCCTCGAAGGCGCTGAAGGGCGGCCGGAAGGCTGCTGGCGAGGCGTCTGTGGCGGCTGTATCGGATGGGGAGCGTTGCACCCCAATGCAGGTGGGTACCTCAGGTCTTTCCACCGCGGGTACTACTTCCCTTCCCCCTGAGAACAGGCTCGCAAGCGGGGAAGGGAAGTCCCCCACCCCGAAGAAATCCAGGGCGAAGGCAGACGGTCACTGTGTTTTGAACACAGTCGGGCGGCGCTTCCAGCTGGCTCGCGAGCTCACCCAGGAGCTGGGCTGGCTGCGCGGCTGCTCGGTGGACCGGATCGCCTGGGTGGCCCGGGGCGTGGCCGATGCCGGGTGGACCGTGACCGACGTCCGGGGCTGGCTGCACCTGCGCGGCGAGGCGAAGCGGGTCCACCGCGGCTCCGGCCTGCTGGCCGTGCTGCTTGCCGGGGCGGAGACGATCCTCGACACCCCCGCCAAGCGGGCCGACGCGATCGAGCAGTGGCGCGGCGCCCAAGAGGCAGCCCGCCGTCATCGCATCCAGCAGGTCCGCGATTGCACCGAGCGCTACGAGAGCGACTGGAAGGCCCCGACGAGCCACTGCGTCTGGCAGCAGGTCAGCGAGGCGTACACCGCTGCGTTCGGCCCCAAGCCCCAGGCAGCCGCCCCCGAGACGGAGACCCTGCTCGCCGTGGACCTGGACGCCTTGGAAGCCGACGTGGTGGCGCAGGCCCGTGCGGAGGCGCGGGAACGGCTGATGGTGGGCGACACCTCGCTGATCACCGTGGCTCTCGATGCCATGGGCCGCGAGGACGCGGAGCAGCTGTACGGCGCCGATCTGGTGCGCCGTGCTCTGCAGCTGGCGAGGGGCGCCCGCAGCTCGCTGATGACGTACGGACGCCGGTAGGAGGCCGAGATGACCGAGATGACCACCACCGCTGAACAGCCCGTCGTCGACGTTCAGGAGGTGTCCGGCGTCGACCTCGCCCGGGTCGCACTGCACCAGGCCCGGGAGGCTGCCAAGAAGCGCGGCAACAGCCAGACCCGCACCCCGCGCCGTCTCCGTCAGCGCGCCGTACAGCGCGACGGGCGGGAGCCAGCCGGGTTCGGCACCGTGCTCCACGGTCTGCTGGGTGACCGAGCCTGGGAGCTCCCGGCCACCGGCGCAACCGTGGTAAACCGCTGGCCGGACATCGCAGCCTGCATCGCACCGCAGCTGCCCGACCACGTCCAGGCAGTCGCCTTCGACCCCGAGACCGGCCAGCTGGATTTGCGCCCCGACTCGCCGGCCTACGCCACCCAGCTGAGGCTGATCAGCGCCCGCATCGTTGCCGCAGCCAACCACGCGGCCGGGACTCAGACCGTCCGGGCCATCCGGGTCCTGGCCGTCGGCCAGCCCTCTGTGCCCGACCCCCGCACGGCCGCTCCGGCACCGAGGGCTGCGGGTGGGTCTGAAGCCCCGGTGAAAACTCGTGACATGGCACCCGACGGCTTTCACCGGGCCCTCGCGGCCCACCAAGCCGTCCCTCGTACCCGAGAGGTGACCCTGGACATCGCGGAGGCGGCCGCACGGCAGACCCGTGTGTTGCGGGAGCTCAGTAACCGGGCCTTCCTCGACCCGGAGTAGCTCGCCGACGAGCAGCTGGCGCCAATCGACATCACTCTCCTCCGGTGACGCCGGCGAATTCGCTGCACCGGAGACCGAACCAGATCTGAACGCGCCTTACTGAGAGGGTCCAGGTCATCCCCGCGTGCACGGGGAGCAGAGCAGGGTCCGTCCGAGGATGCGACCGCGAGGGGGTCATCCCCGCGTGCGCGGGGGAGCAGTGGGCCGGCGTGCTGATCAGGAGCGGCATCCAGGGGCCATCCCCCCGTGTGCGGGGAGCAGTTGCGGCTCTCTGCGTGAGGGCCTTCAGGGGGTCATCCCTGCGTGCGCGGGGCGCAGGCCGCGGCGCTGCGGGACCATCCCCGCGGGTGCGGGGAGCAGATGTTGGCCATGGCTGACTGCATGAGGCAGTCGGGACCATCCCCGCGTGCGCGGGGAGCAGTTGCCGCGGGCCGCCATGCCAGCGCGTTCGGTGGGTTCATCCCCGCGTGCGCGAGGAGCAGACCGTCGCCGTCGGGGCGCGGGCCAAGGGCTCGGGTTCATCCCCGCGTGCGCGGGGAGCAGCCGGTCTTCTCAATCCAGCGGGTGTCGTACTCGGGTTCATCCCCGCGTGCGCGGGGAGCAGGAGATCGGGCTGGTCATACGGGTCTCCTAGGGGGGTTCATCCCCGCGTGCGCGGGGAGCAGCTCCCCTCTGCGGGGTGGCCGGGGCCTTGGTCGGGTTCGTCCCCGCGTGCGCGGGGAGCAGACGGCACTCTGGGCCGCCCTCGACGGCGTCACGGGTTCGTCCCCGCGTGCGCGGGGAACAGACTGGCTGACCTGGCACCCTACGACGGCCACGAGCTGTTCTGCAGCACTTCCTAAGAACCCGACAATCCTGACACCGAGGCCGTCCGTACGGCCAGGCATCCACGCACGCACGGGGAAGCAGCTGCGCACTGCTCCGGGCCGCAGGACTGGAGTGGGGGTCATCCCCGCATGTGCGGGGAGCAGGGTGTGCGCTCCGCACGAGCACGGAGGGTCCGGGGGTCATCCCCGCATGTGCGGGGAGCAGACCGCCGGGACCGTCACTGCGATCGACACCCAGGGGTCATCCCCGCATGTGCGGGGAGCAGACTGGCTGAACTGGCACTTTATGACTGGGCAGGCTGTTTTGCAGCACTTCCTAAAAATCCGGCAATACGGACACTGGCACCATCCGGCGAGCAGGCATCCCCGCGTGCACGGACTTTAGGCGAGCCAGCCGCTACCCATGGGCACTTTCGCCGAATCCGGCATTTCGTGCATGCACGCCACGAGCAAGCCCTCGACGCCCTCGGTCCGGAGCCGCAACCTCGATCCCGTCAACACGCCCGGCCAGCAGGGGCGGGGGAGCAGTCGCGGTGCCGGACGATGCGCTAGCTCCGATTGAGGCTGCCCGGGCACAGTGCCGCCAAAGTTACGGTGTCTGAGGCCGCTGGCTTGCGTCGGGCGCGAGACCAAAGCCAAGCGAGCTATTCCGAGGCGTCGGCGGCCGTGCGGTGAAGAACGTGTTTGTCCAGGACGATGGTGTTGCTGCTTCGGACGGTGCCGTGGAGGTCCGAAAGGTTGCCGTCGAGGTGAATGGCCCTTCCCTCCGTGCGGTAGGTACCCGTGTTGACGCCGATCTTGAACACGGGGCAATTGTCCAGGTTGCAGATCACGTTGTTGATCTGCTCGAAACGGCCGTCCGCGGTGAAGGTCAGCTTCTGGATGTAGAGGGTGATTCCCGGGCGGTCCTTGTCGACGGGTTCGGTCCACTGCCCTGTCAGCCGGGCCTGGTGCGCGGCCGGGGCGTCGGCCCCCGCCACCTGGGCGGCGGCAGAGCCACTGGTGGCCGTCATGGCGGCCAGGAGCAGCAGTGCGGTGCCCAATGCTGACTGAAGAAGCTGCGCGACTCCCTGGACCGCTTCGAAGCTGCGCTGGTGGAGGGCACGACCGGTGGGGTGGCGATCGTGAAGAAGAACGGCGGCCCGTGGATCCGGGTCTCGCCCCGGCCCAAGCAGGAGGAGCCGGAGAACCTGGTGGCCGTGAAGGGTGAGATCGAGCGGCGTTGGGGGACCATCGACCTGCTGGACATCCTGAAGTACGCCGAGTTCGACACTGACTTCACCGCCGAGTTCACCTCTGTGGCCACCCGCGAGAATCTGTCGAAGGACACGCTGCGGCGCCGGCTGCTGCTGGTGCTGTTCGGGCTGGGCACCAACATGGGGATCAAGCGGGTCGCGGTGACCGGCAAGCACGGTGAGAGCGAGGCGACGCTGCGGCGGGTGCGGCACCTGTTCGTGAACCGGACCAACATGCGTGCCGCGCTGGTGAAGCTGGTCAACGCCACCTTCGCCGCCCGCGACGAGCTCTGGTGGGGCACCGGTACGGCGTGCGCCTCTGACAGCCGCAAGTTCGGCTCCTGGTCCTCGAACCTGATGACGGAGTGGCACAACCGCTACCGAGGTCCGGGAGTGATGATCTACTGGCACGTCGAGCGGAAGTCGGTGTGCATCTACTCCCAGCTCAAGTCTTGTTCGGCCTCCGAGGTCGCCGCGATGATCGAGGGCGTGCTGCGGCACTGCACCGACATGGAGGTCGACCGGCAGTACACCGACACCCACGGCGCTTCCATCGTGGGGTTCGCGTTCGCGCACATGCTCGACTTCAAGCTGATGCCCCGTTTGAAGAACATCGGGTCAGCGAAGCTGTACCGGCCAGCTGCCGGCGAGGACGCGAACTGGCCGACCCTGGCGCCGGTGCTGTCCACCCGCACGATCGACTGGGACCTGATCGCCCAGCAGTACGACCAGATCGTGAAGTACACCACCGCGCTGCGGCTGGGTACCGCCGAGGCCGAGCAGGTGCTGCGGCGCTTCACCAAGAACGGCCCTAAGCACCCGACCTACCAGGCGATCGAGGAGCTGGGCCGGGCGGTGCGGACCTCGTTCGTCTGCGACTACCTAGCCGACGTCTAGATGCGCCAGGAGATCGGCGAGGGCCTGCAGGTGGTCGAGAACTGGAACTCGGCGAACCAGGACCTGTTCTACGGCAAAGACGGCGACCTGACCGGCGCGGACAAGGAGAGCCAGGAGGTCAGCATGCTGGCGCTGCACCTGCTCCAGTCGGCGCTGGTCCACGTCAACACCCTGCTGATGCAGCAGGTTCTGGCCGATCCGAAGTGGGCGGACCGGCTCACCGACGCCGACCGCCGGGGCCTGTCGCCGCTGTTCTGGACCCACGTGAACCCGTACGGCCGGTTCGAGCTGGACATGAACAGCCGCCTGGACCTGGAGCCTGCGGCCGCGGTGACAGTGCCTGGCCCGCGTAATCCGCAGAGCGAGGTCTCAGCTACAAGGTGACCCGAGCTACTACCGGATGGTCGTAGAGCCCGGGAAGGTGCACCGGGAGGCCCGTCGGTAGGCAGCGGCCGCGGCAGCCGATGCCGGACAGTCGGGGCGAGGGCGTGGATCAGCTCGGGGTTGTGGTGCCAGCGCCCAGCTGCCGCTCGATCTCCGCGGTCGGGAACGGCGTCTGCTTGCTCTCGGTGAGCAGACGGCGGAAGAAGGAGTCCACGACGACGGTAGGGCGTGCGTGCCGGTCGATGATGGCCGTGATCTCGGGCGGCACGTCGCCGGGTCGCCGACCCGAGATCCAGTCGCGCAGGAAAACTTCGCGTTCCGTGTCACCGCGCACGCCGTCGAGCAAGTGGTACTGGAGCAGGTGGCTCGCGGTGTAGCAGTGGTCGTACGCGAGGTGGTCCGAGAGGAAGTTGGACTCGTCCGCCGAAAGGTCGAAGCGGGAGCTCAGGGCAAGTCCGAAGTCAGCGAAGTAGAGCCGGCGGCCGTCGGTCAGGATGTTGGCAAAGTGAGCATCGAAGTGGACGAGTCCGCGAGAACTCATGAAGGCGGCACCGCTCATCAGAGCTTCCTCCACCCAGCGGAAGGGCGACCCGTCCCCGCCTCCCGGCACGGCGGCTTTGCGGTGGTCGGCCAGCCATTCGGCGAGTGTGTGCGGCACGTGCTCCAAGAAGACCACCAGGCTGCACGAGGAGCGGCCGATGGCCTCCAGCCGGTGACGAACGGCGGGTGATCCCTCCCAGTGTGCGACGGCCCCCTCTAGGCCCCCGAAGTCGTCGGTGAATCCTTCGGGAGGGGAGTCGGGCAGAACCCGCCAGTGGTACATCAGGGGGAAGCCCGCGTACTCGTCGCCCAGAACCCAGTTCGTGGCCATGGTGTGCACGGCAAGCTCCCGCCAGGCACCGAACCCGGCCGAGCCCACCCCGTACTGGTAGAACATCGGCAGGTCGAAGACGTTCGCGGTCGACCGCGCGTTCTCCGGGCGCAATTCGATGTCCGTCAAAGGGATCCGCTTGACGAAGACGCGCGTTCCATCGATGTCTAGCTCTACCGACCTGCCGCCGATGCCCGACCCGAGCGGGGTGGCAGCTGCCACGGCCTCCCCGAGCCGATGGTCGCTCAGCAAGGAGAGCTGAGTGCTCACGGTCCCGTAGGCGGCAAGCCGCGCTGCGTACGTGGCGTCGCGGTGGTGCATCAACAGCTCCTCGGTGCCCCGAACCAAGGGCGTCGTGATCATACGAACACAATCGACTCTATCCGCAAAGGTCGTCCTGTTCCCGTAAACGACCCTTTCCCGGAGCAAGATCAAGAACAGTCGCCAGGAGGAGCCCGGGTCGCGGATTCACTGTCACAACCCGTTCTCACTCAAAAATGGAACCAGGCATGTTCTGGGAATTGTTTGTGACAGCATTCGGGGTCATGACGGACCATCAGACCGCACTCGCGTCCGAAGCGGACGACGTCGAGCGTCACCCCTGCCCCCGCTGTCACGCGTCGTCAGGCTCACCCTGCCGCTCGCGCGCCGGCGCGGTCGCCGGGACTTATCACACCGGCCGCTTCACGAAAGTGCCCCGGCTCGCGAAACTCCTGCGGGTGCCGACCCCGGCCGACCGCGGTCCGGGACAGCCGTGGCGGCCTGGCACCCCCGCGCCCGCGCCCATCGACCCGGACACCCCGAGCGCGGACATCCGCATCGGCTACGCCCGCTGCTCGACCCTCACCCAGGAACTCCAGACCCAGCTGGACGCGCTCACCGCGAAGAGCATCCCCCGGGACAAGATCTTCTCCGAGAAGATCAGCACCCGGGTGCGGGTCCGCCCGAAGTTCGAGGCCGCGCTCGCTGCCGCGCGGGAGATCAAGGCGCACGCCCCGCACTGCCGGGTCATCTTCACCGTGTACGAGATGAAGCGCCTCGGGCGCGACGCCGCCGAACTGACCGCGCTCGCCGACCACCTCGCCGCCCACGGCCTGGTCCTGGAGATGCTCGCAGGTCCCCTCGCCGGGATCTACGACCCCACCGGGCACGGCCGGCTGCTGTTCGCGTTCTTCGCCGCGATGGCGGAGACCGAACGGGAGAACATCCGCGAGTCGACTCTCGAAGGGCTCGACACCGCGGCCCGCAAGGGCAAGCACGGCGGCCGGCCCCCGGTCATCACCGACGACATGCTCCACACCGTCCTGCGCCGCCGCGCGGGCGGAGAGAGCGTCGAGCAAATCCAGCCCGACCTGATCATCCCCACCGGCAAGCGAAAGGGACACAACCCGAGCCTGTCCAGCATCTACCGGGCCCTGGCCGAACATGAGAAGCGGCAGGCATACCCCGAAGCCGCTACCCAGGCCCAGGCCGACTTCGCCGCCCTTCAACAGCGCGACCGCATCCCAGAGTAGTTACTCAGCGCTACACGCCACCTGGCCGTAGCTATACGAGAACAGGGCCGCCACCGGCCGCACCCGAGACGGACACCCCGGGCGCGGACATCCGCATTGGGTACGCCCGCTGCAGCCACCTCACCCAAGAGCTGCAGTCGCAGCTGGACGCGCTCAGCGCGCACGGCATCCCCCGCGACAAGATCTTCTCGGAGAAGATCAGCACCCGCATCCGGGTCCGGCCCCAGTTCGAGGCCGCGCTCACCCTCGCCCGCGAGATCAAGGCCCACGCCCCGCACTGCCGCGTGCTATTCACCGTCTACGAGATGAAGCGGCTCGGCCGCGATGCCGCCGAACTCACCGCGCTGGCCGACCACCTCACCGCCCACGGCCTGGTCCTGGAGATGCTGGCCGGCCCGCTGCCCGGCATCTACGACCCGTCCGGCCCCGGCCGAATGCTGTTCGGGTTCTTCGCCGCGATGGCCGAGACCGAGCGCGAGAGCATCCGCGAGGCCACCCTCGAAGGACTCGACGCCGCCTCCCGCAAGGGCAAGCACGGCGGCCGGCCCCCGGTCATCACCGACGACATGCTGCACACCGTGCTGCGGCGCCGGGCAGCGGGCGAGTCCGTCGAGCAGATCCGCCCCGACCTGATCATCCCCACTGGCAAGCGCAAGGGCCAGAACCCGGGCCTAGCCAGCATCTACCGGGCGCTCGCCGAGCACGAGAAGGCCCAGGCGTACCCGGAAGCCGTCGAGCAAGCCCACGCCGACTTCGTCGCCCTTAGCCAGCCCAATAACCAGAAGTGACAACTGGTCACTCTCTGATACTTGTCGGGCGGCGGCAGCTATACGAGAGCACGGCCGCCACTACGGGTACCGTCGCCAAGCCGAGGGTTGGGCTCTACCACTTCACCGCGCGCGACTCGTTCGACACCCTCTGACCGGGCGCGGCGCGGCTGCCCCGCAGCTGGTGGGCGATGGCCTGCTGATGAGAATCTGTGAAATCGGCCAGTACTGCTCTTCATTCCCCGGTCGATTGCTGTCGGCAACGAGGTGGGGCGTTCGTTGGTTACCAGGCAGCCGCTGTCTCCGGAGATCCGGAACAGCAGTCAGGGCCCGATCTCGACGCAGGTCGCGTGCGCGGAGACGATGACCGCGGAACTGGAGTCGTTGTACACGAGGGCAGTCCACGAGTTGTCGTCCTGATCGGGGCGGCCTCCGAGTACCTGGAAACCGGCGGGCAGAAAGGGCTCGTTCACGAGGTAACTGCCGCTGAGCAGCCTGTATCCCGTAGGGCAGGCGGCGGTGACGGATCCAGAACGCGAGAAGGGGGGAATGCTGGTCTGGTTCGTCACGATCTGGTACTGGCCGAGCCCCGGGGGGCCGGGCGGACCGGACGGGCCGGGCGAGCCCGCTGGACCGGGTGGACCGGAGGAGCCGGGCGGACCGGACTGGTTCCAGTTGAGCGGCGTCTCCAGTTGTGGCAGACACTGCTGTTGGGCCGAGTCGATGACTCTCACAGTCCCGGTCCCTTGACCGATACAACCGTGAATGACGCCATCACTGTCCGGAATGCTGGCCACCGCCACCCCCGCGATGACACCGGACACGCCAACGGCTGTCACGACGCCGACCATCCATCTCCTGCGCCGCTCGGACAGCATCTGCCATCTCACTCGCATCGCGTGCTCCTTCGTCGCAGAGGGAGTTCACCGTCACACACCGCTCTCCCGGACGACCGCGAGCCACCCCGCCATGCGAGGCAGGATCACACGAAAGATCTGGTCCGGGAGGCACTCGGGCGGCCCCTCCCGATTGGTACCCGAATGCGCCGGGACACCTCAGGTGGGAATCGGGTAAGCAGGTCTGGGGGACACCTCGAGCGCGGGTGGGGAAGTTCAAGGAGCCTCATCACTGCACAGCCCGGGCACAGAAGCAGCAGCCGCCGCTTCATTGAAAGCGGCTGCCCGACACGAACTCGACGCCGAGGGGCCGTACCGCTCGCTGCTGTTGGCGACGGCGATCGGGGACAGGTCGACTGCGGTGACCTTCACACCCTGCTTGGCGAGGTAGGCCGCGGCCCGGCCGGTGCCGGTGCCGCTGCCGATCTCGAGGGCGGTTGCCGGGTTCCCGAGGATCTCCATGCCAGGGTCGGCGGGGTGGTCGGTGTACTGGGTCCAGCGGAGCACGGGATCGCTGTTGGAGGGGTCCTTCCACGCGCCGTCGGCGAAGGTGTCCCAGAGGACCTGCTCGTGCTCATAGTTGTGCGGTGCGCTGGTCACGGTGATGTCCTTCGGTAAAGCAGGAGGGGCCCCGCCGGTCGCGCTGGCGGGGCCCACACCCGAGGGCGGTTCGGTCGTGGAGGTGGACGGTTTTGGCCGCCCTTCCGCCGTCAGATCAGCTTGATCTCGATCGCCAAGGCGCCCAGGGCTTCCTTTTCGGGGTCGTAGATGGCGCGGATGTTGTCGAGCTGCCGCTCACGGCTGGAGGCAGGGTTGACCTTCTCCGGGCCCTCGCCGTCCAGGAGGGACTCGAAGGTCTCGTACTCGGTGACGCGGATGACTTCGACCTCGCACCGCTCGTCGGTGTCCTTGATGCGGAATTCGATCCGGTCGCCGGCCTTGAGGTTCTCCAGGTGGGGGTATTTCACCCGGACCTCGATCGTCTTGGTGCCAGCGGCCACCAGCTCGAAGTACTGGCGGTACAGGTTGAGGCGGTGGACGTGGTGCGCGGGGCCGGTGCTCATCAGAGGTACGCCAGGACCCGGTTCCGGAGGGTGTCGTCCTCGATCACGTCCACGTTTTTCCAGGCGTAGCCGCTGACCTCTTCCTCCTGGAGGGTGACGTCGGCGTCACGGTCGAGGCGGAACAGGAACCGGTAGTCGATGTGCTGGTGGTCTTCCTCGCCCTTGGCCGGGTTGGCGGGGATGGGGTGGATGTCGATATGGATGGGCTCGGGGTGGGCAAGGGAGATCGCGACGCCTTCGAGTCCGGCTTCCTCGATCAGCTCGCGGAGGGCCGCCTCGGCCAGGGTGGTGTCGGTGTCCTCCACATGCCCGCCGGGCAGCAGCCACTTCCCGAGGGCGTTGTGGTGGATGTGCAGGACGCGGCCGTCCGCGTCGAGCAGGATCGCGCCAGCGGTCACGTGACCTCGCATTTCCTTGCGGCTGGTGATCTCTCCGGCGGTGTCGAGGAGATCGAAGACCGGCTCCAGGTTGCGCTTCTCCTCGCGATGGGCGTCGAGGTAGACGGTCGTGACGGTGCGGATGTGGGCGTGGCTGATAGGCACGTGCGGTCCTTACCGGTTGTAGTGGTCGAGCCAGATGGAGGCGATGTCGCGGCGGTCGCTATCGGGGATCTCATGGATACCGGGTCCCAGGTCACCGCGGGCGAGTATCCGTACCGCGGCGATGAGTTCTGCCTGGACGAGGTAAATGAAGGGACCGACCGAGGCGCCGTGCAGGAAGTTGACGGCGTTGCCGTCGTTGAGCAGGAAGAACACATGACCGGAGTCGGACGCGTACCGGGTGACGTGCTCGCCGGCCTCGCTGGTGACGTAGCAGGGCGGCAGCCGGTTCAGGTCGAGTTCGTCTTCGCTGCTGGTGACGGTGGCGACGTAGGCGCCGGAGCGCAGGCGGGGAAAGTCGTCTCCGCGAAGGGCGAGCGATCCGGTGGCGCACAGCACCAGTCCGGCCGAGCCGATGGCGGTGGTGCGGTCTTGGGCGACGGTGAAGCCCTGGGCGAGGGCTTGGGTTCGGCGGACGGGGTCGATGTCGTAGACGGTGACGTGAACGCCCTTGGCGTGCAGGAGTCGGGCGATGGAGCTTCCGAGCTTGCCGAAGCCGAGGACCAGGGCGCCGCGGCCGTGGAAGATGTCCCCGCGCCCGCGGGTGAGAGCCTCGGTGGAGAACACCACGGACTGCCCGACGAGGAAGTCCTCGGGGTCCTTCAGAGGAGACCGGGCGGCCGAGATGACGGGGCAGGGCAGCTTGTCGAGGTCGGCGTACTTCTGGTGGCCGTTCTCGGTGTCCTCGATCACGCCCAGGATGCGGCCGGAGAAGCGGTCGCACAGGTCACAGAGGGCGGGTGCGAAATAGCCGCCGACGTCGAAGAGGACCACCGGCTCACGGCAGGCCCGGTTTTCGAGGTAGGCGAGGGCCTTGTCCGGGTCGGTGAACATCTGCCGGGTGAGCGGGTCCACGGGTGCGGTCTGCTCGACCAGGTCGCGTGCGCTGGCGTTGATGGACTTCGGTTTCGGTAGGGTCGCCCGCAGGCCGGTCACGGTGGCGACGGCGCGGACGAATGCGGGACGCTCGGGTAGCAGATGGGTGATCAGCAGCGACGCCGGTGTGGAGTCGCAGGCGAAGGCGCGGGCCACGGTCTCGAAGTACGAGGTGAGACGGGCGAGGTCGGTCGGTTCCACGGCACTCCTCACGTCGGTGGTGCGAGGTGTCAGCGGGCGTCTGCCTGACGCAGGGCCTGGTGGTCGGCGATGACCCATTCCACACCGCCGCCCTCGGGGCGCAGGAACACCGCTTCCGGGATGACACGGCGGGTGGTGGGGTCCTCCCACTCGCCGATGAACTGGACGACGCCCTCACGGTCCCGGCCGGGATCGAAGATCCTCGCCCCCCTCGTAGAGCCAGGAGGGGCGCCTGCTCATGCCTTACCGTCCTCGGCCAGGGCTCGGCCGGCGAGGCGCAGGAACTTCTCCCAGCCGCGTTCGGCGCGGGCCCGAAGGGCGGGGCTGGGATCGGGACTACCGAACGGGTCGTCCCAGGGGGCGTACTCGGGCTGGTCCTCGATCTGGCGGGCGAGCGGACGGCGAGGGAGGTTCTCGGGCATGGGGCGTCACTCCTGCTCCGGTGTGGGTGGCAGCAGGGCACCGTACGACATGAGGGCGGTGCGGTGCCCTGCTGCTTCGGGGGAGCTGCCCGGGGGTAGTGCGGTCACCCCGGGTGGCGTGTCTTCACCGTAGGAAGACGGATAGCCCGCGCTCAACGAAATTGCGGCGAATTGCGGATTCTCACCCGAGGGAGTCGATCGCGGCCGTGATGAGGGCGCGGGCGTTGTCGCCGTAGACGGCCATTTTCGACAGGCCGGCGAACGCTTGTGCATAGTCGGCGAGTTCGCGGGGCTGGGTGATGTTGACCTCGGCGGTGAGCGTCTCGACCACAGCGTGCCGGTCGTCGTACATGTAGAACGCCTCCAGCGGCCAGATGACACGCGGGGCGCTGAACGGGATGACGCCGAGGGAGACAGATGCGAGCGGCATCACGGTGAGCAGGTGGCGGAGCTGGGCGGCCATGGTGTCGGCGTCGCCGAAGCGGGTGCGAAGCACCGACTCCTCCAGCAGCACGACGTACCGGAGTCCGCCCTCGTACAGGAAGCGGCTGCGGGCGACGCGTGCGGCCACGGCTTCGGCAACGTCGTTGGGGGTGCCCTGGAAGGTGGTGATGCTCGTCAGCAGCGCGGTGGCGTACGCCGGGGTCTGGAGGTAGCCGGGGACCACGTTGGAGACGTAGGTGCGGCAGACGCGGGCCTTCTCGTGGCGGCCGTTGACGTTCTGCTGCATGGTGCGCAGGCCGTCGCGGTGCAGGCGGCGCCACTCCACGTACATGGAGTCGACGGCGCGGGCGGTGGCGATCAGGTTCTCGATCTGCTCTTCGGCGCCGCAGGCAGCGCACCAGGCGCGGATGTCCGCGTCGGAGGGAGGAGCCTCGCCCTTCTGGATGCGTGTGGTCTTGGCGGGGTGCCAGCCGCACCGGGCGGACAGCTCACGCCCGGTCAGGCCAGCATCCTTGCGCAGGTGTGACAGGCGGACGGCGAGGGCTTCACGGGCCGCCTGGGCGCTGGAGGACGGGGAGGTGGGCATGAGCTGTCCGGCGGCTCAGACGGTGTACTGGTCGTGCGGGATGCCGCGCTCCCACACCGTTTCGAACGCCGTCTCGCACAGCTTGATCACGGCGGGGTCGTCGGAGACGGAGTACTTCGGGTCGTCCCAGTCGCCGACTCCGGTGAAGTGGTTCCAGCGGACCAACGTGTCGTCGATCAGCCAGAAGTCGTTTCCGGGCAGCGCGATGTCCGACGCCTGTCGACGCGGGAGCCAGCGCACCTGTTCCCCGGCTTCGATGTTCAGCGGGGTGGCCGCGTGCTCCCACCGGATGTAGTCGGTGACCGGCTCAGAGATGATGCGGGCCCGGCGCATCACGACGCCGCGGCCCACGGTCTCCCTGACGATCCCGAGCCATGCCGGCCACCAAGCCGCGGTGGGGTCGAGGTCGATGTGGCCGGTGCGCTTGAACTCCTCGAACTCCGCCACCTCGTCGCCCACGCTGTACACGTCGCGCATCTCCAGGTGGACCGCGCTTCGCTCAGCCGCCCTCAGCATCGTCACGAAGTCCGGCACGTTCTGCGTCATCGCACGCCTTCCTGAGTATCTGAATCATCCGGGCCGGGATCCGTACCACGGTCTCGTGGTCAGGTACGCCCCTGTGGTGGCCAGGGACCCACTCGGTCCCCGCGATCTCGTCCGTCGTCACCGGGTCGAGCTTCCATCCCTGGATGACGATCTCCTGCTTCTCCTCGTCCACCCACACGGTCGGCGATCCATCGCCCCCGGTGTTGGGGTCCATCCCGACGAACCGTAGCGCCACGACGATCTCCCCTGTCCAGCGAGTTGCGCGTATTTGCGTATGACGCTCGTCCGCGTCCGCCGGGGCGTCAAGGGCGCGAACCAGACAGGGTCCGGGAGCCGCAGTCTGATCTCTGGAAGCGGAAGGGGACCGAAGAGTTCAGGACGCCGATCCGCAATCCAGGGGCACCCCGTAGCGGGTGGCGGGGTCGCGCGTAGTAGGGCCGGTCCTTGCCGTGCGCCGTCAGTGATCCGTACGGATGCCCTGGAACCCCGGCCCCAGTCCGCGCCGCCTCGGCCGCGCCCGGCGCGGGGTAGGCACGGTCGCCGCAGCGGCGGGCTCCGGCTCCTGGGCCTGCTCCTCAACGGCGATGCCCAGGTGCCGGCGGGCGGAGTTGGTCGCGGCCGCCACCACAGCGAGGGCCTGCGCGATGCTCTCCCCGGTGCTGCCCAAGGCCTCGACGAGGGTGTCGATCGCATCCAGCGCGTCCTCGGCGGCCGCCGCGCTCCAGTCGCCCGGGCCGGTGGCGTCCACGAGATGGCACGCGGCGTCGGCGACCTGCCCGGCCCACGGTTCGACCCCGGGCGCAGCCCGCCCCAACCACTCCATTGACCCCGTCCCGATGCTGTGCCCGCCGAAGATTCCCGGGCGTGAGTGTCACACAGCGCCGCTTCTCCACACCTGTAGCAGGCGAGAGGGCTCTCTGTCCGAAAGCCCCGAGATCCTTTCGGGGAGCACCGCCGTGTAGGACAACACCACCGATGGCCGCGAGGACACTGCGGGCGACAAGCCTGCCGACGGGCACACGGGCAGGCTCCCGTAAGGGAACGCCACCAGGTCCGCGCCCCGACGTACAGCCGCCGCCACCAGTTCACAGTGGAGAACTACCGGACCGTGCTGGAGACCGCTCTTCAGCTCGCGCGGTAGACGGCTCCCTACTCGGTCAAGAGCGGCGGCGCGGCCGCCGCGTGGCGGATTGTGCGGCCGCGCCGCCCCGCTCCCGGCCTCAACAATCCGCCGCCCCAGTACTGGATCGCCCCCGGATTCCCCCATAACAACAGCAGCGAGGGGGAGCGGTCAGGAATCCCCTCGGCTCCTGTCCGGTAGGAAATCGACTCCCTTGAAGACTTCGAGACCCCTGCTGTCCAGCAGCACCCGAGCCCCACGAAGGGGTGGCGGACGGTTGCGCGCCTTGGTGGCCGCTCCCGCACTGTCCTCCTGCCACCCCGGCCTCTGCGGGGTGGGAACGCTTTTCTACCGATGGAGGACACCCATGAACCCGATGACCCTCGCCCTGCTCGTTCTGCTCGTCGGCTTCCTGTGCGCGACCGTCGTCTGCATCGTGGCCCTGTGCCGCGCCCACCGGACCGACACCGTCGCCCTGGTCGGCGAGTTGGCCGATCTGGTCTCCGTCTTCACCCGGTACCGCCGCAAGAAGCCGTAGCCCGCGGTCCCCAGGGTCGTCTCGTACGTCCCGAGCATCCCCACGCCGACGGGCACCAGGAGCACGAGCAGCCGCGGGGGCCCACCTAGAAGAGGCCGACCTGGAAGGGGCATACCTGAACAAGAGCAAGGATCCAACGGTCGAGCAGCTGGTCTCTGCCCGCCCCGCACAGACGACGGTTCTCCCGACACCTCGCTGCGAATGCCCAGGTCACGGCCCGGATCGCCGTGATGAGGGAAAAGCCATGGGTCTAGCCGCGCTGACCCGGCAGATGGAAGCCTGTAGTGCCGCGGCGGCGCCTCAGAGGACCTCGTCTCCGGGGCGCCGCTGTCGGTCACACGGCGACGGCCGCCCTCAGGGGGCGGCCCCAGCCCTGGGCTCGGTCGACCGTGTCGAGCAGCACCGGCTCCCAGCCGGCGGCCGCGAGGGCCCGCAGGTGATCCACGACGATGCGTTCCCGTCGGTCAGAGCCTCCTCGTCCACGACCGGCAGATGCGGAGGCAGCGGGCCGACGGCGGCGCGCAGGGCGGTCGTGTACTTGGCACCGGACCGGGCGGCCGCGCGGGCACGCCTGGCGGCGGTGTTCTGCTTCTTCGGCATGACATCTCCAGGCCGGACAGGCTCACGCCCTCCGGCCGCACGTCAGGGGCCACGGAAGGGAGAACGGCGCACAGCGCCGGTGATTCTCTCTACGCGGGCCCCGGGAGCTGTTTGACGAGCAGTCCGCGTTCCCGGCACCGTCGTCGGCAGAAGCACAAGCGGCGTGACCTGGGAAGAAGCCTTGCTCACGGTGGCGCCGGCGACCGATCATTCGAACATGAGACCCGAAGTGCAGACGTTCGTTGATGACGGCCCGCTCCCCGACTGGGACGCGAGCGAAGACGAGATCGACAGGCGTGACCAGCAGCTCCGCGCGATCGCCAAGCCGGTCACTAGGGACGAGGCGCAGGCTCTCGTCTCCTGCTTCGGCCCGGACGACTGCTACGGCATGGCCTGGACCCTGCTACACCTCATCGAGACCGGCCCGAATCCCGTGCTGACCAGCAAGCCCGCATCTGGCGCAAACGAGTGGCACCAGCGCCTCTACGACCGCGCCGTGTTCGGAGGCCTCATCCCCTGAACTTGACGGCATAACAACGTGAGGTGTCTTGGCCGCTCCCTATCGGGCCGCCCGCGGCGTGGGCGCGGGCTGAGCGGCGACCGGCAGTACGCGGCTGGCCGGGCGATGCACCCCCAGCTAGGGGAACGATTGCACGCCTGGAGGCCTACGTCGTGGTCGGCTGCGTCTGCATCTCGGCGTCGGCGACCATCTGGTCGTCGTGGTCCCGGAGCATCCGCAGGACGGTGGCCGGGCTGGGGTGTTGCCCGTGCGGTCCGGGGCTTCAGTGCGCCGCGGTGCCGAGGCCCCCGAATAGCCGGGAAAGGGCGCGGCTGTCAGACCCGTACGGGACGATCCTGCGATGACGACGACGTCGACGACGGAGACGCTCCGCGCCTACCGGTACGCGCTCGATCCCACCCCTGCACAGATCGAGATACTCCAGCGCTACGCCACCGCCGCCCGCTGCGGCTACAACTTCGCCCTCGGCTACATGGTGGCCGTGCACCAGAAGTGGGCGCGCGGCCGCGACGCACTGATCGCCGCGGGCATGGACAAGGCCGTGGCGAACAAGGCCGCGCCGAAGGTGAAGGTCCCCAACGCGTTCCGCGCCCAGGCGTTCTTCCGGGAGACCAAGGGCCACCCGTTCACCGGCCCCTTACCCGAGGGCGCCGAGCGGACCACGCCCTACCCGTGGTGGGAAGGGGTCTCCAACCGTGCCTACTACACGGCGATGGAAGACGCGGCCACGGCCTGGAAGAACTGGATGGACTCCGCCTCCGGCCGCAGGGCGGGCGGCCCGGTCGGCTACCCCCGCTTCAAGCGGCGCGGCCGCGCCCGCGAGCGGTTCCGCCTGGTCCACAACGTCAAGAAGCCGGAGATCAGGTTCGAGACCTCCCGTCGGCTGCGGATCCCCGGCGGCGGCGGCCAGAGCGCGTTCACAGTCCGCCTCCACCAGGACGCCCGCGACCTGCTCCGCCTGATCGCCGATGGCCGCGCGGTCGTCAACTCCTTGACCGTCTCCCGCGACGGGCACCGCTGGCACGCCTCCGTCCTGTGCCGCGTCGAGCAGCACATCCCCTCTGGGCCCTCCCACCGCCAGGCCGCCGCCGGCCGTATCGGAGCGGACCTCGGCGTCAAAGCCCTCGCCGCGCTCTCCGACCCCCTCACCCTCACCCCGGCCGCCGGGCCCACCGTCTTGATCCCCAACCCGCGCCACCTGGCCGCCACCGAGCGCAAACTCGCACGCGCCCAGCGGGTCATGTCCCGCCGCTTCGTCCGCGGAGCCGCCCAGCAGTCCAAGGGCTACAGCGAGGCCCGCGCCCGCGTCGCCAAACTCCACGCCCAGCTCGCCGCGCGCCGCACCAGCGCGCTGCACCTGATCTCCAAGCGGCTGGTCCAGCAGTACGCCGAGATCGCCCTGGAATCCCTCAACACCAAGGGCATGACCTCCTCCGCGAAGGGCACCCTCCAGAGCCCCGGCCGCAACGTCCGGCAGAAGGCCGGCCTGAACCGGGCGATCCTGGACGCCAGCTTCGGCGAGCTCAACCGCCAGATCGCCTACAAGGCCGCCTGGCACGGCGCCACCCTCGCCCGCGTCCCCACCTTCTTCCCCTCCTCCAAAACCTGCTCCGCCTGCGGCTGGATCAACACGGAACTGACCTTGGCAGACCGCGAGTTCGCCTGCCGCTCGTGCGGTATCGTCCTGGACCGGGACGCCAACGCGGCCCGCAACATCAAGAACCACGCCATACCCGTCCAGCCCTGAGCCGGACCAGTCCCCTGGAACAGGGGCTGCAACGCCCGTGGACTGCACGTAAGCCCCGGGCACCGCCCCGTGCGGTGCCCGGGCAGGCAGGACGAAGCGGGCAGGCAGGACGAAGCGGGAAGGCCGACGCACCAACAGTCGGTCACCCTGGGACAGCAATGCCCCAGCCATCCCTAACTCCACAGCGTGTACATACGGGAGCAATGTCCGAATCGGCGAAAGTGCTCTCACAGCCAACCGCCGGCCCACAGCACCGCAGGTCACGAAGTGTGCTCCCCGTACGCGCGGGGATGGTCCCGATGAACGACATCATCGCCGGTGATCCGACTCGTGCTCCCCGTACGCGCGGGGATGGTCCCGGCCATGTCCTCACGTCCCCTTCTTCATTGCGGTGCTCCCCGTACGCGCGGGGATGGTCTCACTCTCACCGAGTTCGCCGCTCGCGGGGAGATGTGCTCCCCGTACGCGCGGGGATGGTCCCCCCCTTTGACGGCTTGACCGCCAGGTACGACCGTGCTCCCCGTACGCGCGGGGATGGTCCCACGAGCGAGGCCGACTCCGATCTTCAGGCGCTGTGCTCCCCGTACGCGCGGGGATGGTCCCTGGGCCCGCTCCGGCGGGGTCTCCTGGTCCGGGTGCTCCCCGTACGCGCGGGGATGGTCCCTACGCCCGCGCCGACGGCGGCCCGCTGACCGAGTGCTCCCCGTACGCGCGGGGATGGTCCCCGAGGGGAGCCCCCGTCCACCGGGGCGGGGTGGTGCTCCCCGTACGCGCGGGGATGGTCCCGCCGGATGCGGCGGGCTTTGGTCTTCCTGGTGGTGCTCCCCGTACGCGCGGGGATGGTCCCGACCGACTGGAAGCAGCCACGTTCAGACACCTGTGCTCCCCGTACAGGCGGGGATGGCCCCAAGTCCTACCGGCACGGAGACCGGATCTGCTCGTGCTCCCCGTACGCGCGGGGATGGTCCCGAGAGGAGGGGCGCTCGGACCCTGCCAGGACCGTGCTCCCTGTACGCGCAGGGATGGTCCCCAGCGGAGCCCCCATTGACGAGTGACGAGTGCGCCCGGGGTACTCCCCGTGCGCGCGCGGGGATGGCCCCGGGCTGCCAGTCGGCTTCTGGAGCCTCTCCGGGAATTCCCAGTACGCGCAGCCCCGAACCGTGCGGTCCGGGGCTTCCTCGCGTCTGGGGTCAGCGGTCGCTGGGGGCGAGCAGGCTGGTGACCTCGGCGAGGGCGGCCGCGCCGGGCTTGAAGTACTTGCGGGCGGCGCTGACGGACTTGTGGCGAGACTTCGCCATGAACAGCAACAGGGAGACGCCTTGTTCTCCGAGGTGGGTGAGGCCGGAGTGGCGGAACTCGTGCGGGTCCCAGCCGGTGCCTTCGTCGCCGCCGACGCAGGTGTGGCGGTCGAGCAGGGCGCGGAGCTGGCCGTAGGAGAGGCGGGCGAGGCCGGTGTCGGGGCAGGCGTCTCGCGGGGTGAGGAGTTTGCCGGGGCCGGGGCGGCGGTGGGTGACGAGCAGCGGGCCGCGGGTCCGCTCGCCGATCAGGCGGGGCAGCAGCCGGGCGGTGCCGGCGTCCCAGTAGATCGTCTCCGTGGCGTAGTCCTCGCGGGCCTGGCCCCGGCGGCGGACGGCCTTGGCGCCCTTGGCCTTCACCGGGCACTGGCGGGCGGGGAGGTTGAGGTCCTCGATGTTGATGCCGAGGAGCTCGTCGGCGCGGGCGACAGTCTCGTAGAGCATCCGGTAGGTGACCTTCTCGCGCAGGGCGACGTCGCGCCGGGCGATCAGGCGGTCGATGGCGGTCTTGGAGCGGACCGGGGTGTCGGAGCCGGGGTCGGGCATCCGCTTGCACCAGGCCGGGATGTGCGGCGGCTGCAGGCCGCTGTCGTGGCACCAGGAGAGCCAGCCGCCGACCGCGCCGCGGCGGGCGTTCCAGGTGCTGGCGGCCGCCGTGCCCCAGAGCTGTTCGAGGGCCTGGCCGATCTCGTCGTCGGCGAGGGAGGACAGGGGCCGGCCCTCGCCGAGTTCGGGGACGACCTTGCCGAGCGTCGTGGTGTAGCTCCGGCGGGTGTTGGCGACGGTGATGGAGTCGAGGTAGCGGTCGGCGGCGGTGCGCACGGTCGCCGCTCCGGAGGCGGTCTTGAGGGGGACGACGGTCGCCACGGTTCTCCTTGCCGCAGATAACAGGTCCTCGTCATGTCGGAGAACGGGCACGTTCTCCCTGGTCGACGGTCACCCTAGTGCAGATAACAGGGCAGTTATCTGCATCAATGACAAGCTGGGCTGCAGGGATTGCGGATTCCGGGGCCGAGCCCGCTGGCGCGCCCCCGGCGCCCGCGCCCGTGCCTGTCGTGAGGTGACATGTGCCGGAGGATCCACGGAAGCCGTGGTGGGTGGGGCGTGGGGCTGCTATCAGTGAGGGGAGCAGTCGGCTTCCGGTGACGGCCGGCTTCGGGGAGGGGTGGATGTGACGCGAGGTCGGAAGATCGCGGTCGTGGTGGTGGCAGTGGCGTGCATCGTCTCGACGCCGTTGCTCTGGTTGTTGAACGGTCCGAACACCGGCCAGTTGGTCGGGGCCTCGGTCCAGGCCGCCGCCGGTATCGCAGCCCTGGTCTGGGCCCTGTTCCAGCACCCGACCCCTGCCGGCCCCGTCGACAGAGCGACCAATACCGGTGAGGCCAGCGAGGGCGGTATCACCGGCATCAAGCGGCCCGGCGGCCAAGGAGACGGTTCGGCGACAGCCGAGGGGACGGGAGACGCCAAGGGGCAGGGCTCCGTCTCCGGTATCGACTACTCGAACTAGGACCCAAGCACCCACACATGACCAAAGAGTCGTCACATACGAGACAGGACGATGCGCCCGAGGTGCCGGTGACCGTGCGGGACACCGGCGACGCCGAAACCATCGGCGGGGCCACGGCCGTGACCGGATACCGCGGCCCGGCCCCGGGAACCGGCAACGCTCCCCACGGCTCGGTCCACATCTCCGACACCGGCGACGCCACGGCGATCGGGCCCGGTGTGACGGTCCGGCAGCCCGGGAACGCGGCGGCGGGGGGCGCCTGCGGTTCCTTGGGGGTGCGGTGCGGGGACGGTGGGGGCCGTGCCCACACCGCGCGGTCAGCGTCCGGGCCAGGGGTAGCGGCGGGCGCGGATCGTCCACTCCTCATCCGGCCGGCCGGGTACCAGGCGGCCGTCGGTCTCCCACCGTGCGGCGAGCTCGGTGAAGATCGGCTCCAGCTCGGGGCGCGGAACCGTTTCGCTGCTGGCGCGCTGCACGCCGATGACGGGCGTGAGCCGCATCGTCGTGGTCACGGCCGGTTCAACGGCCTCTGGGCCGTCTGGGTCACCCACGCGCCGGACCGGAGTTGAGTACCAGTTTCCGAGGGTGAACGAACGGCTTTGAGTCGAACAGGTGGCCGCGATGGCCGATCTCGGGCGTGGATCCATGGCTCGCGCCTTCGTCCGGTGAGTGCCGATCAGGTCTATGCGGCCTTGGTGGCGCTGAGGGCCGAACCAGGTCTGCCGGATCGGCCTACGGAACGCGGCGGTTGGCGGGTAGCGTCAGGGCGAGGTGTCTTGACCGAGGGCGGGGAGGAACGTTGAGGAAGTTACGGTACGGATCACTGGCGGGTGCCGCGATGGTGCTGCTGGCGGCATGCACGGGGTCGGGGGGCGGCGGCAAGCCGCAGGACAACGCGCCTGCGGCGCCCGGCAGTTCGGCCTCATCCGCGACGCCGAGCGCGCCGGCCGCCGCGCGGGCACAGGTCCCGCCGGCCTTCGACGGCGGCAAGGGCTGGGCGGTGATGCAGTCGGAGCACCTGACGCAGCCGACCGTCGCCCCGAACTCGCGACTGGTGCTGCTCCTCAAGACCTACGAGGACGGGAAGGCGTTCGGCGTCGAAGCACGCGAGGCCACCACTGGCGCCCTCCGCTGGGCGAGCGCGCCGTGGAAGCCCGGCGAGAACCCCAAGGAGTTCGACGCCAGCGACGTCAAGCTCGTGGTGACGAGCAAGGATGGGAAGGACTACGCGGTCCTCACCGCAGCGGTCAACGAAGGCGCGGACGTGGTCAACCACGGCACGCGCGTCGTCAACGCCGCCGTGTTCCCCGCCGCCTCCTCCGGCACCGGAGTGGCCCCGGCCCGCACAGTCAAGATCCCCGGTGCAGAGCTCGTCATCGCACACCCGGGGGACGGCACAGTGCTCTTCAAGACCGATTCGGCGTTCACCGTCGCCGATGTCACCACCGGCGACCTCAAGGCCCCGCTGGCCCAGGGGAGCCGCGAGTACCAGCTGGCCGCCGGAGGCGGCAAGATGGTGGAGCTGTGGCCGGGGCAGGCGACCATTCCAGACGGGGCCGACCCGCGTGACGACGCGATGCCCGGCAGCGGGGGCCAGGTCATGGCGGTGAAGGGCGGCTACGTGGTCGCCTCGTGGCAGGCGAAGAACCAGGCCTACTCCGCACTGGGCCTGCCGATGAACTACGTCTGGGCCCTGCACGACGAGCGCGGCGGGCAACCCGTCTTCACCCTCGCCTGCGAGGGACTGAGCACGGGAATTCTCGGCCAGGGAGGCTCGACTGCGCTGAGCGACAACGGACGCTACCTCGTCGCCGTCACCATGGCCTTCGACCTCCAGGCCAAGAAGGGCTACTGCTTCGGCGCGACCGACACCCGCAGCGGGGTGAACTTCATGGGGGTCGGCAACAATGGTGTCGCGTACGGCACGTCCGGCCCGGCCGCCAGGACGCCAGTCTCAGTCGACCTCGCCACGGGGACGGCCGCCGACCTGAGCGGGGCCCGGCTCCCCGACCACGTCTCCGGCGACGTCGCCCTCTACACCAGCGCGCCGCAGAACGAGAAGGACCCGGCAGCCGACCTGAGCCACCACGCCGTGCTTAGCGTCTACCCCACACGCTGAGCAGTCGGCCCTCTGCCCTCGGACACCAGCCCAGATTAGGGCTCCAGGCTACACAAAACGGGGGTTCAGACACAGGTACTGACCTTGTCGTTTATGGTCTGCCATCGAACGGGACCTCGAACTTGATCGGGATTTCCCCAGTTCATCGGATGTGTGAGGTGCCGTCGTTCGATCCTGTGCTCAGCGACAACGCAGCACGGAGGCCGGGAACGTGGGACTAGTCGAGCACAACGTCCAACGAGACGCGTTCACGGTGGTGGCGGAGTTCCGGTCGGAGCTGTACGCGTGCCTGGTCTCCAGAAGCGACGCCCTGTTCGAGCTGTGCGACGCACTCCTGTGCACCGACGGGCCGGTCCGCACGCTCGTGGACCTGGCCCTCGCGCCTGAGCACCGGAGGGGCCATGGCGCCTTGTACTCCGGGATCAACCAGGGCCGGATCGATGTTGCCCGGCTACGGCGTGCACTGGCCGCCGTTCCACTGCCCCGGGCCGGCGATGGCCGGCTGGTGTTGGCCGTGGACGTCTCCCCGTGGCTGAGGCCGGACGCCGACACCTCGTCGGACCGCTCCTTCTGTCACACCTTCGGCCGGGGCCTGGGCAAGCACCAGATGGTGCCCGGCTGGCCGTACTCGATCATCGCCGCTCTGGAGACCGGCCGGACCTCGTGGACCGCGCTGTTGGACGCGATCCGGCTGGAGCCCGGCGCCGACGTGGCCGCGGTCACCGCTGGACAGGTCCGCGACGTCGTCGGACGGCTCCTGGACGCTGGACAGTGGAGGGTCGGCGACCCAGGCATCCTGGTCGTGCTGGACGCGGGCTACGATGCGCCCCGCATCGCCCACCTCCTGGCCGACCTCCCCGTGGAGGTTCTGGGGCGGCTCCGCTCGGACCGGGTGATGCGCAAGCCGGTCCCGGTGCCGTGGATCTGCCCGCCACAGGGCGGCCGTCCGCCGAAGCACGGCGGCGAGTTCGTCTTCGGTGACCCGGCTACGTGGGGCGAGGCCACCGCGGTCACCGTCACCAACACCGATCGATACGGGGCGGCGACTGCGCAAGGCTGGGACCGGCTCCACCCACGACTGACGCGCCGAGCCGCCTGGCTCGACCACCAGGGCCCGTTGCCGATCATCGAAGGCACCGTGATCCGGTTGACGGTCGAGAAGCTGCCCAGCGGCGGGGTGAACAAGCCCGTCTGGCTCTGGTGGTCCGGCACCGGCGCCACCACCCAGGACGTCGACCGGTGCTGGCAGTCCTTCCTGCGACGCTTCGACCTGGAACACACCTTCCGGCTGCTCAAGCAGACCCTCGGATGGACCCGGCCGCGACTGCGGGACTCCAGGGCGGCCGACCGCTGGACCTGGCTCGTCCTGGCCGCGCACGCCCAGCTCCGCCTCGCCCGCCCTCTCGCACGGGACCTCCGCCGGCCGTGGGAACGCCCGGCGGAACCGAACAGACTCACCCCCGCCCGCGTCCGACGCGGGTTCAGAAACCTACGCGCGAAAACCGGCACGCCAGCCAGTGCACCGAAACCAACCCGACCCGGCTCCGGACGCCCGCTCGGCTCGAAGAACAGACAGCCCGCCGCCCGCTACGAGGTGGGACGCGTCCTCGCCACGGGCGAGGCCTACAGTCGGCCCGCCCACCACAAGAAGGGGACAAAACCCCGACGCAAAACCGACGCTGCCCGCGATCACAGCACGGCATAGGCTGCTCGGGTAGTCACAGCTGGACCAACAGGGGGCCTCATGGAGCACAGCTCTGAGCGAGAGAACAGCGAAGGCTCGGCTTCTTCCCGCTACACCCGGGATATGCAGCAAGAACGCCACGCTTTGCGCGAAGCCCTGCGCTCCGATCTGCCCGCCGCCCACATGGGCTTGGGCGTGACCATCATCGCCCTCATTGTGGTCGCCAGCTTCTCCGGCCCTCGATGGACACTGATCATCGCTGGTGCCTTCACGGCCTGGTTCATCCTTGCACTGACAGTGATCCACATCGGCAGCGGCCTTGGCTGGGACGCCATCCGACGGGCCTACATCGCAACGTTCGGTTGGGGCAACTGGATCTGACGTCCCTCACTGCCCGCCCCTCTACCAAGGCCGCACCATAAACGACAAGCTGACGGCCCGCAGCGCGGTGCGGGCCGTCTCGGCGTCGATGAGGAGCGCGAACTCTCTGAAGGCGGTGGCCATCACCTCGTCGGGGGTGGCCTGTTGCCCCTCGGGGGCGCGGTGGGCGGCGAGCTGGGCGGCGCCGCGGGCCACGATCCGCTCGCGTTCGGCGTCATCGAGGGTGGTGTCGTTGAGCGCGGCCAGGACCTGCCGCCACAGCGTCATCGCCCGCTCCGATCGCGGGGCGCGGGCACCGTGGCGACCGGCTCCTCGGCTTCCACGCCGGTGTCGTCGTCCTCACCTGGCGCGGGCCGCCGGCCGAAGGGCCCTTCCTGCCCGGGAAGGGCCCCAGCACGGGAGCGCCCTTGGCGCGGTGCGGCGTGTAGATCATGCGCTCATGCTCCCCGCCATCTGGTCCGGAATGCTCCCGACCCTCTGGCGAGCGGCGAAGTCGGCGTGCGCCGCGGTGACGGCCTCCGGGTACGCCTGCCGCTTCTCGTGTTCGGCCAGGGCCCGGTAGATGCTCGACAGGCTCGGGCTCTGTCCCTTGCGCTTGCCGGTGGGGATGATCAGGTCGGGCTGGATCTCCTCGACCGTCTCACCGTTCGACCGGCGGCGGAGCACGGTGTGGAGCATGTCGTCGGTGATGACCGGCGGCCGGCCCCCGTGCTTGCCCTTGCGGGCCGCGGTGTCGAGTCCCTCCAGCGTCGACTCCCGGATGTTCTCCCGCTCCGTCTCCGCCATCGCGGCGAAGAAGGCGAACAGCAGTCGGCCGTGCCCGGTCGGGTCGTAGATCCCGGCCAGCGGACCGGCGAGCATCTCCAGGACCAGGCCGTGCGCGGCGAGATGGTCGGCGAGCGCGGTCAGCTCGGCGGCGTCCCGCCCCAGCCGCTTCATCTCGTACACGGTGAAGATGACCCGGCAGTGCGGGGCGTGCGCCTTGATCTCCCGCGCGGCGGCGAGGGCGGCCTCGAACTTCGGGCGGACCCGCACCCGGGTGCTGATCTTCTCGGCGAAGATCTTGTCCCGGGGGATGTTCTTCGCGGCGAGCGCGTCGAGCTGCGTCTGGAGTTCCTGGGTCAGGGTGGAGCAGCGGGCGTAGCCGATGCGGATGTCCGCGCTCGGGGTGTCCGGGTCGATCGGCGCGGGCACGGGGGTGCCGGGCCGCCACGGCTGCCCCGGATTGCGGTCGGCCGGGGTCGGCACCCGCAGGAGCTTGGCGAGCCGGGGTACCTTCGTGAAGCGGCCGGTGTGATAAGTGCCGGCGACCGCTCCGGAGCGCGAGCGACAGGGTGAACCTGGCGCTGCGTTACAGCGCGGGCAGGGATGGCGCTCGACGTCGTCCGCATCGGACACGAGTGCGGTTTGAGGATCCGTCATGACCCCGGATCGTGTCACAAACCATTCCCGGAACGTGCTCCGTTCCACTTTTGAGTGAGAGCGGGTTTTGACAGCGGATCGGCGGTCCGGGCCGCTCCCGTCGACCGTTTTCGATCTTGCTCCGGGAAAGGTTCGTTTCTGACAGTGACACGGCGTGCGGCCGTGGCCCCCGCTCGATCGGGAGGGCAAGCGCGGTCGACTTCAGGCCGCCCGTCCGAATCCGGTGGTATCGGCCTTCACACCTCGCGGGATGCGGGCGCTGGGTCGTCGCACTCGGCGGCCAGAGCCTCGACTCCGGCTCGAACGTCGTCGGCACGACCTTCGGACTGCCTGTCAAAACTTCTGACACCAACACCGGTTTCCTGGGCCGTTCCTACTCGGCCCCCACGTCGTTGGCCCGGCAGATGCGCCTCCCGGAGAACCGGGCGACCCTGGCCGCGCTCGCGGGCACCGTCTTCGGCATCCTGCCCGCTGCCGTCGGCGCGTTCGCCTCCGAGACAACCCGCACGTGGGCGGTGCTCGCGCGGGCGGCGGCCGCCGAGCGCCAGAGCGATGCGGCGCTCGCCGCGGTCGAGGCGATGGCGGAGCCGCAGGCCTCGGAATTGCTGGAGGACGCGCTCGACCACTGGGCCCTGGGCGGGGCGAGCCCGGAGGAGATCGCGAACATGTTCCAGGTGATCGGGCCCCAGGATCTCGGCATCGAGCCGGAGAAGGACGCTGGCGAGGCCGACGCGTACGCGGACATCGCGCTGTTCACCGACTCGAAGGGCTGGGCGGGCGGGGACTACGCGCTGCACCTGGGGTTCGTGGAGATGCCGGACGGACGGCCGTTGCCGCTGATCGCCTTCGAGTCCCGCACCGACCGCGCAGGCCTTGAGGACCTGCACGGCAGGTGCGGGTGGCGGCTGTGGAACGGGCGGGCCGACGCCTTCCCCGAGCTGGACGTCAACTGGCGTGTCCGCGCACACATCGGCACCCAGGCGCTGGAGGAACTCGCACACACCGACGCCGAGGGCTGGGACGACATCCGGCTGTGGCGCGGAGAGGCGAAGACGCCCGGCGAGTGGTGGGACCTGCTCGACGTGGCCGGCCACGCGCTGCTGTGCGGTCCGGTCCCATCGGCCGATCCGAACGCGATCCTCGCGGCCGCCGAGGCGGGGCAGCTGTCGGCCGTGGTCGCCCGCGCCCGGTTCTCCTGACCCCGGCCACTGCACCAGCGGCACGGAGCATCCAGGCCCCGGTGCCGTCCGGCGCGCACCGGGCTGTGCCCGACTCGACCTGACCGCGCCGGGCGGTGCCGGGGGAGCGGGGGTCCGGGGGCCGGCGAAGGCCCCCGCGACCACCGGCCCCAGCCCGCTGCACACCCCATCGACCCGAAAGGCGGCCACATGACCGAGACCACCGTGAACCTCTCCCAGATCGCCCGGACTGCCCGGGTGGGCCGTGCCGCCGTCGCCAACTGGCGCCGCCTGCACGACGACTTCCCACGGCCCGTCGGCGGCACCGAGACCAGTCCCGTCTTCCTCCTCGCGGCCGCCGAACAGTGGCTGCGCACCCACGATCGGATTCCCCAGCCCCCCTCCGAGCCCGCCCCACCGCGGCTGCCCGCGACCGTGACCTTCGGGAACGGCCGCATCGTCACGATCTACGGTCCCGAGCTGCACACGGCACCAGCGTGGAACGGCGACGCGGACGAGGAGGCGTTCAGCGGCTTCCTCGACCCCGGCCGTGACGGGATCCCCTGGCCCACCGCCTCAGCCCGGATCGACCTGCCCGGAGCGGCCCCGTTGAGGTGACGAACGCCCACGTCGACATCAGCAGCTGGGGCTGCCCCATGGAATTCCTCAGCCTCATCTGGCCCACCGGGCAGCGCACCGTGCTGGCCGCCGACCCTACCGACCTGCAGACCACGGAGGTGCACTGATGACGGACACCCTCACCGAGACGGAGACCACGGCCCAGACGACCCCGCCGGAGCCGTCCTGGCCGGAGGCCCTGGGCGGCCGGCGCCTGGCGGGCATGCTCGCCGAGATCACCGGCCAGCCGGTGACGGCCGCCGACGTCGAGGAACTCGTCGCCCGCGAACACCTGGTCGCCGTCGACTCCTACAAGGGCTGGCCGCTCTACGCGACGGCGGCCGCGCGCGAGCTCGACGCGGGCCTGGTCGGCTCGATCGTCTCCGCTCGGGTGGCGTGGTCCGAGGTGAGCCTGACCCGGGACGCGGCCGCCGAGCGGATCGGCTGGCACTGGCGCGACCTCGCGCGGATGGGCCGCGAGGGACGCATCGCCATCGGCCCCGGGGACCGGTACCGGATCGCCGACCTGGACAAGCTCGCGGTGGAGGCTGAAGGCGAGCAGCACGTCACCGCGCAGGCCGCCGCCGACATTCTGGAGATCCGGCCCACCGACTGGAAGTACGTGGAGGCGGCCGGGTGGATCGAGCCCGCCGACACCTACGAGCGGGGGGTCGGCCGGTACCGCACCGTCACCGTGGCGCTCTACCGGCTCGGCGACGTACGCGATCTGCGGGAGATGCCCGGTGTGGACTGGGAGGCCGCCCGCGGTCTCGGCAAGGGCGTGCCGTCGCCGCTGCGCGAGTACGCCAAGCTCGCCCCCACCCGCGCCGACGCGGTGAAGGCCTTCGCCCAGCAGCTCGCGGACCGACACGATACGACGGTGTGGGCGTGGCACAGCCCGTACTCCGGCAGGTGGGAGTTGGACTGGGAGCGGGTGGACGGCGCCCCGACCCAGGAGACCGTTCGCGGTGAGCTCGCCGCGGACCCGGTTGTCGGCTTGTACGCCGAGGAGATCACCCTGTGTCCCACCTGGGGCAGGATCACCCGCCGGGCGCGCAGGCTGCTGGAGCCGGACGCCGCGGTGATCGTGGACACCGAGACCACCGACCTGTACGGGCAGACGATCGAGCTGGCCGTCATCGACGCCGCGACCGGCAAGGTGCTCCAGAACACCCTGGTGAAGCCCACGGAGCCGATCAGCGCCGGGGCCCGGTACGTGCACGGCCTGAGCGACGAGGACGTGGCCGGAGCCCGGCCCTTCGAGAAGGTCCTGCCTCGTCTGCGGAAGGTGACGAAGAACCGCGTGATCTGCGCCTACAGCGTCGAGTTCGACCGTGCCGTGATCCTGGGCGACGTCCGGCGGGCCGGGAAGAAGCCGCTGCACCTGGAGCCCCGGGAGTCCTGGTACTGCCTGATGGAGGCCTATGCCTCCTGGTTGGGCTCGAACCGGTGGCTTGCTCTGGGCGGCGGACACCGCGCGGCCGGCGACTGCGCGGCCTCACTTGAACGACTTGAGGAGATGGCACGCGGCAAGGGAACAACCTTCACGCCCACCCGTTAGAGGGGCACAAGCCATCAGCCTTGACGGTCTGCGGATACGAAAAGTTGGACAGGTCCAACCGTAAAGACCGATGACGCTCGGCGCGTATGTGCCCCGAACACGCGAAGGTGCCTACCTCTCAGGGAGGTAGGCACGTGGAGTCGAGTCCCAGACTTGTTGTAACTACGACTTCTTGCGGAACCGTCGATAGAGGACGGGGACAACCACAAGCGGAATCAAGAGGATTGAAACAAGCCGCCCCGGCACTCGTCCCTGCGGAACTTCGGGGACATCGCCTGCCTCGGGTTCAGGAGCCCTCCGTCCGCCCGAAACGGGCGGCTGACCACCTCCAGTGAACATGTCTTTCGCCAGGAGGCCGAGGAATACGGCAAGAATCTCCAGGAGGGCAAGATCGAAGCCGTAGGCGGAAACGAGATAGCCGCTCGTCCCCTGCAAGGTCATGAAGGCCAGCACCGCCCCCCATCCAAGGTAGCCGCGGCGGGGGATCCACATGATCAGGGCCGACATCTGGGCCGTGACCAGCAGCAGGGCGTTCAGTGCTTCTTGACGAAGCGGGCCGGCCAGGACCGTGAACAACACGATCGCCGAGGCAACGGCCAGGACGGCGGGCGCCGTACTCCAGGAGTTTCGGCGGGTCATCTTCGAGGTATTACTGTTAGGCTCCATCTGAGGGTCCTCCTCGATTGAAATGGTGGATGCGGATCTTCGTGTTCGCATAGATGTGCATTCGCATGCATTCCTTTCCGTGGGAGTGGGGACTCGACTCCGGGGACGCGGTCGCCCTAAGCCCGCCAAGACAGCAGGCGACCCGTCCCCGTATTCTTTTTTATGACGACGAGAGCCGTCAGGCGCAGCATAACCCTGCCGCCCTAAGGCTGCCAGGGTCCAATACTGTTCGGCCGCCACGGAGCCGCGAGCGGGCTTTTTGTACCAGCACAAATCTCGATAAACATCCGCGCGAATGTACCGACTCTGGAATTAGACGTATTCCGGGAACTCGTATCACCAGTGGCGCCGAACTCGACCAGCTCGGCGTGCAGACCCGCGTGCTGAGCAACGACCTCGGTCTGCACCTGCGCGCCCGGACCTCGTCCCGGTGAGACTGTCTGCGGCTCAGCAGCGGAAGACGTCCCCGCGCCACTCTCCAGGTGCGTGAGGCAGGTCTGATGCAAGGCCACAACCGGGGTCTGGGCAGCACGTATTCTCCGACGTGATCTTCCCCGTCTACTCGACTCCGAGTGAGGTACCTGTGCGTGCTCCTGTGCGGCCGTTAGCGCTCGCCCTGTCCCTGACCGTCGGTCTGCTCGCCGGGTGCGGTCCGGCAGCCGACGACGCGAAGCCGAACGGCAGCACACCCCCGGCGGCCCTGACTCCTTCGGCGCCAGCGAAGCGGACCCTGACGCCGCACGACCCTCCGCAGTGGTTCGATGTGCGCGGGAAGGTGCCCCTGCCGGAGGCGGCCACGAAGGGCCGGACCAACCTGGCCGGGCAGGTCCGCGGCGGCGGCGAGGATCTGCCGGTGCTGCTCCACGAGGCCCGGGCCTTTGTCGTCTCCCCCACGGGCGTCCAGGTCGTCGACCTTGCCGACGGCCGCACGGTGGGCGAGGAGGCGGCCAGCGGCCAGGTTTTGCGCCAGGACAGCGACGGGTTCATCCTGCCGCCGGTCCTGGCCGGCAGCGAGGTCCTGGTCCCCTTCCTGCTGACGGTGCCCGCCTCCGGTACCCACACCGCGGGCGCGATGGTCGAGCTCGTCGCGGTGAGCACGGCGCCCCCGTACAAGGCGACCGGGCGGACGACCGTCAAGCTGCCCGAGTGGGCACTCAACTCCCGCACGGTGCAGGCCGCGGTCGTCGGTGCGGAGAACGGCACGGCCGTCGTCACCGTGACCGGCGGCGACGATGCGGTGTCGTACGGCATCGACACCGCGTCCCACTCGGTGCGCTGGACACAGCCCGGGCTGGAGGCCATCCAGGTTGGTGCGGGCATGGCGGTGGGCCTGCTCCATGTCGAGCCGCTCACTTCCGTGCCGCTCGGGGTCGATCTCGTCTCCGGCACCGAGAAGTGGCGCGGGGGGAAGACCTACGCCGCGATCATGAACGGTGCCGGGCCCGGCACGGTCCGGGTCGCGGGCCCGCAGGTCGGCGACAAGGGCGACCAGCTGCTGGACGTGACCAGCGGGAAGACCCGCGCCACCATGCCGCCGGGGCTGCGCGCAGCCGACTGCACCTACGACCGTGCCGCGACGCTGGTGTGCACGCGTGGGTTCGCGGTCGTGGCGGTGGACGCGGCCACCGGCACGTTGCTGTGGTCGCTCAAGGACGGAGATCAGGGACGCACTCCCCCGACCGTGACCACGGTGTGGCACGGCCGGGTCTACGGCCGCGGAGCAGGCGGTCCTGTCGTCCTGGACGCGCGGACCGGCGCCGACATGCCCACCAAGCCGGAGGCCGCACCGCTCCTCGTCACCGAATACGCCGGACTCGTCCTCGACGACAACCACCTGTTCAGCTATCCGGCCGGAGGCTGAACCCTCCGCCCGGCTCTCTACAAACCCGCCGTGCGTCCATGCTTGGGAGGCCGCCACTGACGCCCATTTCTCACCTCTTAAGAGGTGAGAAACCCGGGTGAAGCATCCGGCGCCGCACGGCGGAAGTCGCGCGTCAGGCGCTACGCCGCGGCTTGCCCGTCGCGTAGAACAGGGCGGTGACCTCCCCGGCCCGCACCGGTTGAAAGGGGTATGCGAAAGAGGATCTACATGCTGACGGCGGCGGCCCTGGTGTTCGCTGCCGCACCCGCGTACGCCGACGCCAAGGCCGAGGACGGTCGGATCGGCCTGTCCGTGTACGGAAAGGGCCTCCGCGTCAATGACGTCGGAGCCCACATGGAGGGCCACGGCACCGGCGTGCGCGCCCGCCTCATCACCTACACGCCGAAGGGGTACAGGTCGGAGCTGACCGGATGGAAGGATGCCACTCCGGTGACCGCAGCCTTGACCAAGTTGTCGACCGTGGGCTGGAAGTGGAAGGGCGGCAAGACGTTCCCCCACGGGACCAAGCTGTGCGTGGAGTTCAACACCGTGAGCGGGGAGCCGTGCGCGGTGATCCACCGCTAGGCCCGTTTCTCCCGACCGCCCCGACCACCCCGGACAGGACGCCGGACGGTGGCCTGGTGAGCCGGACGGTGACGCGCGGCGTGCCCGTCGGCGTCCGGCAACAGCCCTCCAGGAGCGAATCGTTGGGCGATACGGGCGCCAGGGGAAGTTTGTAGCACCCGCGGGGAATCCGGGTCTCCTGGGGGTCCCAGCACCGCATATGCTTGTGGCTGCTACCCGTTCCCTCCAGAAGCGTTCGCCATCCGGTGAACACCCCCTGGCGGGGGGCCCGACAAGGGATCGAGGTAGCACATGGCGAGGAGCAAGAAGAGCGTCAAGGGCCGGCACGAGCAGCGACTGAATATCCTTCAGGAGCTGGACGGCCTGGCCAAGCTCATGCTCACGATCGTCAGGGTGTGGCTGTACTTCCACATGTAGTGGAGGGTCTTCGACCGTGACCGGAACGCGGGCTTCGATACGACGAAGCCCGACCGGATGATAGACGGTCGGGCCTCGTACCAGTCTCACCACGCGGAGGGCCTGACCTGGTTGCACCCGGGTCAGGTCCTTCGCTGCATCCCGGCAGTGACGCCAGGAGCTGCGGTGACACTTTAAAGTTTACAGAAGCTCCCCCACCCTAGTACATCGGCGGATGTGCTGACGGACTGCAGAGCGCCAGCCCGTGAACCTCGATGAAGTACGCGAACTCCAGCACCCGATGGGGTGTCAGCCGTGAATCTCTACCGGCCGCGGCCGTAGTGCAGGAGTCGATCAGCCATCCGGCCCACCTGGGTCCTTCTGGCCGTGGTGGAGGATCGGAAGCAGGGTCTCGGCCGGCATCACATCCGGTGCACGCGGTCGCCCCCGGGCCGGGCGAGCGCATCGAGCGCCGCCATGGTCCCCAGAGGTTTCGCGTGGTCGGTGGCGAGCTGGCATCCGGCGGCGTGGACCGCCGCAGCACTCCCCCGCGTACGGCCGAACGGCGGGTATCCGCCTCTGCGCGGCCGCGGTCGCGCAGGGTGTCGGCTGCCGCCATCGGGCGGAAGGGGTGATCAGGACCTGCACTGGGAAGACGCCTCCCAGCAGGACGACACCGCAGGTCAAGGTGGTGATCAACGATGGCCAGACCCGTCTGGGCTGGGGTCCTCTCCTTCGGACTTGTCTCGCTCCCGGTCTCGCTCTACACCGCGACCGACAGCCACACGATCCACTTCCATCAGCTGCAGCGCGGCACTTCCGACCGGATCCGCAACCGGCGGGTGAACGAACGCACCGGCAAGGAGGTGGAGCTGGAGGAGATCGTGAAGGGCTTCGACACCGGCGAGGAGTACGTGCTCGTCGAGCCCGGTGAGCTCGACGAGATCGCGCCGGGGCGGTCGAGGACGATCGAGATCAGCGGGTTCGTGGACCTGGACACCGTGGACCCGATCTTCTTCGACAAGACGTACTACCTCGGGCCGAAGGGCAAGGAGTACGCCAAGGTCTACGGACTGCTGGAGCAGGCGCTGGAGGAGTCCAACCGGGCCGGGATCGCGACCTTCGTCATGCGCGGCCGCGAGTGCCTGGTGGCGCTGAAGGCGGAGAAGGGGCTGCTGGCGGTGCACACGCTGCACTGGTCGGACGAGATCCGCGACCCCCGGAAGGAGATCCCCGACCTCCCCGAGGCCGGGAAGGCGAGCGCGGGTGAGCTGAAGATGGCCCACCAGCTGATCGACGCCCTCGCCATCGACTGGCGGCCGGAGGACTACCGCGACGTGTACCAGGAGAAGGTGGCCGCGCTGATCACCGCGAAGCAGGCTGGCGAGACGGTCGAGAAGGCCGAGCCCGCGCCGAAGGCCACCGGCGCCGTGGACCTCATGGAGGCTCTGCGCGCGTCCGTCGAGCGGGCCCGCAGCCCGAAGGACACCGGCGAGAAGGCCAGCACCTCCACCGCCCGCACGAAGAACGCGGGGAAGGGTTCCCGCGGCGCGAAGAAGCGCACCACCGGCTCTTCGGGAACCTCCCGTGCCCGGTCGCTTCAGTCGCTGACGAAGGCCGAGTTGTACGAGAAGGCGACGAAGGCCGGGATCCGCGGCCGCTCCGGGATGAGCCACGACGAACTTGCCGACGCCCTCGCCGGCACCAAGAGCGACTGAGCAGCGCCTTTCCCGGGACCGCGCAGCTCAGCAGTGCGGGCCGTCGCCCGAGGGGGCGACGGCCCGTGCGGTCATGTCACGCAGGACCCCGACATCGTGCGGGGCCCGCGGTCGCGGTCCTAGCGGCGGCGGCCCCAGGACTCGGTGTCGACGGTGCGGCCACGGTCGTCGCGCAGGGTGGCGGTGTCGGAGCCGTTGTCCCAGACGTAGTTGCGGCGGTCCTGGAAGAGGTCGGTGCGGGTGTCACGGCCGTTGCCGGTGTGGATCCGGATCGTGTTGCGGGCGCCGATGCGGACGTTGTCGAAGCGGTAGCGGTTGCCGTCGCTGTCGCGCAGCGTCCAGCCGCGCAGGTTGATGGCGTCGCGAGTGGTGTTGGTGATCTCCACCCACTCCGAGTTGAGGGAGCGGTTCGAGCGGTCGTCGCGTCCGGGGCTGTCGGCCTGGACCCGGCTGATCTCCACCCGCGGCCGCTGATGGTGACGGTCACCGTCGTGCGCGGCCGCCGGCAGAGCGGCGGCACCGACGACGGCGCCGGCGGCCAGGACGGTGGCGGCGATACGGCGTACGGAGGAAGAAGCAGAAGACATAGGTTGGCGCCCCTCAAGAACAGCGCCCCACCAGCCGAAACACGGTGGTGGAAGCGCTTGCGGTGTCGGCCCGGTTGAGCCGAGGGCCACACTCTCGACCCGACACGACCCCCGCCGCACCCCTCGCCGGCGCCGGTTACCGGACACGGACATATCCGTCACAGTCACCTGCACACCGCACGCATTCCGCCCGAACGTGCTCCTGACATTCACTGACAGCTACACCCACCCGCCCCACAAACCGGATATCAGGGTCGACAGGCTCCGGCGCACTACCGGGCGCAGTCTTCCGCCGCTTCACCCGGCCGGACCAGTGGATCAAGTAACAACCGTTCTGCGGAATTCTTCGCACCCAAGTACGTGAATCGCACATATGCCACAACCTGCGGCAGCCCGACGGTGTCTGAGGTGAGGAGCCTTCGGCCGCATGCCGCCGGGTGCCATGGCGCTCCTGAGAGGTGCACCCCTCTCGCGGTGCTGTTCGCTGAATCCGGGCGGCCACTGTCTGCTTGCGCCTCCTGGTGTTGGACCGTCAGGAGACGTGGCACACGCGTATCGGCAGCTCTCGCCGGCGTGGTCACGTTCTCCGCGCCCGTCACCTCGGAGTGGAGCCGCTCGTCGTGATGACGTCGCCCCGGCTCGCGCCCGGTTTCGTATGGGGGTCGATCGGAGAGCCGGAAATGCGTGCGCCTTTGCAACGGCGGGTGGTCAGGCCGATCACGGGGGTGGTACGGCGGGGAGCCGAGTTGGCGGCGATGTCCGGTGCGAGGGATCACTGGAGGAGAGTGCAGGCCGATGCTGCGCTGGCCTGCTGACCTGGCCGAACGTCGACGTTCGACGCCAGAAATGTGGATCTTCTCGTGTACCGTCTCCAGGAACCTTGGGGGGAGGGATCATGAGCGATGGCGGCCCAGACCTGGACATGGATCCGGTCGCGGTGCGAAACATCCAGGACGGTCTGCGTTCCGCGGTTGGGGAGTTGCGCGAGTTCGCGATGGGCACCTCGGCCGTGGCAGGTAATGGTTTGAGCCAGCTGGCGCCGACGGGTATGGAGGCCGGTCATCCGGCGGTCGCGGCGGCGTTGGAGGGGTTCTGCGAACGCTGGGACATGGGCGTGGCCAGTCTCTTCGTTCTCACCAGTGGGCTCGCGGAGCGCCTGGGCATCGGGGCCGGATCGGTGTGGGAGCAGGACCAGTACCTGAAGGGCACCTTCAAGGTGGTGGTCAACGCCGGTATCGGCAACCCCCATGCGTCGAACGAAGAGGTCGAGAAGAAGTCCCTGGAAGCGGTCCTCGCCGATCACGCGTTCAAGCGGGAGACGCCGGAGCAGGCCCGTCAGGCCCGGGAGGACTTCGACCGTACCTGGGCGGACACCAAGAAGGGCCTGCTCAACGAGGGTTTCGTCGGCGGCGTGGTGGAGGAAATTGCCGAAGCGCAGGGCATGGACCGCGAGACCCTCGACCGCATCCGCAACCCGCAGGGCGGCGGCCAGCAGGGTGGCGGCCAGGACAGTGATCAGAGCGGGGTGCAGGGGGACGGTTCCCGATGAGCGGCGGCAACTGGCTGGAGAAGGGTGCGGCCCTCACGGGCGACGCGGTCGAGTGGCTCGGCGACAAGGCAGCCGACAAGCTGGAGGATGTCGGCTGGCAGGGGGGCGCCAACGCGGTCCGGAACACGGCGAACTCCGCAGCGAACCGTCTGGGCGCCGACGTCAGTGAGGTCGAGCTCGGCCAAAGTGACGATCCCAAGCAACTGGTCCACGGCAGCGCAAGCACCCTGCGGTCAACCGCCGGGCACCTGAACGACTTCCACGCGGCCTTCACCCGGACCGGGGAGGGCCTGAAGAAGTTGGGCACGGACGGCATCAAGGGTGCCGCTGCCGATGCCTTTCGGGACTCCGTCCAGGAGAAGGCGCCCCGCTGGTTCGCGGCCGCGGCCGCCTTCGAGACGGCAGCCGGCGCGGTGAGCCGCTTCGCCGACACAGTGACTTGGGCGCAGGGGCAGGCCAAGGAGGCGATCGACGAGTACAAGGCCGCCGTCAAGCTGTCGGAGAACGCCCAGGCCGCCTACGACACGTGGGTCAAAGACTACGAGTCGGCTGTCAAGGCCCAGCAGGATCCGCTGCCGGCCCGCCCCATGGGTTTCACCGACCCGGGTACGGACGGCATCAAGGCCGCCCGGCAGAAGCTGGCCGAGGCGCGGCGCCAGCGCGACGACGTCGCCCAGTCGGTGGCACAGGCGTTGGAGAAGGCTAGGGACGCTGCGCCGAAGGTGTCTGCCGCGGACGCAGCGCTGGTCGAGATCGTCCGCAAGAGCGCCGAGATGGAACACTTCGTCGGCGGAATCGCCAAGGGTACGGCCGGCCTGGTCAACTTCGCCCGCGGGCTCGACTCCCACGACCCGTACAACATCAACCACCCGACCGTTGCCCAGATGGGCCTCAACAGCATGAGCGCCGGTTTCCTCACGGCGGCCAACGACCCTGCCGCGGCGGCCAAGGCCATGCTGGACCAGGCTATGAGGGATCCGTACGAGTTCGGCGGCACACTCGTCCCGGAAGCCATCGGCCCCAAGGGAGGTGGCCTGCTGGCCGGCACTACCCGTAGAGCCACCACAGCAGCCAAACTCCTCGACGACGCGAAGCACCTGGACGGCAAAAAGCCGGGCGGCAGCCGCGGGGATCACGAGAAGGATCCCGGCGGCAGCCGCGGGGATCACGAGAAGGATCCGAACCACAACAGCAATCAGTGTGGCGACAACGTGTGCGACGGCGACCCGGTGGACATGGCGACCGGCCGCGTGCTGCTGCCGCAGACGGACATCGCCCTGCCCGGAGCACTTCCCCTCGTGTTTCGGCGTACTTTCGACTCTTCGCACCGTTCAGGTCGCTGGTTCGGTCCCGCCTGGTCCAGCACGGTGGACCAGCGGCTGGAGATCGACACCGAAGGCGTGGTCTTCAGCTGCGACGAGGGCAGCCTGTTGGCGTACCCCCACCCGACCCCCGGCGCCCCGGTCATGCCCACACACGGCCGTCGGTGGCCGCTGGACCGGGTCGAGAACGGCTACACCCTCACAGATCCGGACACCGGCAGGGTTTGGCACTTCACCGACCACAGCGACGAGCTCGCGCTCCTGGCCCAAGTCGACGACCGCAACGGACGCTGGATCAGCTTCGAACACGACGAAGAGGGCGCACCGACCTCGATCGTCCACCACGGCGGATACCACCTGAAGCTCACGACGAACGAAGGCCGGGTGACGGCCCTCCACCTTGCGGGAGCGGCTGCGGACGGCTCCGACCAGGAGATCCTCCGCTACGGTTACACCGACGGCCACCTGACCGAGGTCACCAATTCCTCCGGCCGCCCTCTGCGCTTCGACTGCGACGAACACGGCCGCATCACCGCGTGGACCGACACCAACGGCAGCCGCTACAACTACGTCTACGACGACCGGGACCGCTGCACCTACCAGTCCGGTATCAACGGCCACGTCGAATCGCGGTTCACCTGGGACGATCCGGACCCAGCGACCGGCCTGCGCACGACGTCCATCACCGATGGCCTCGGCCACACGAAGCGCTTCGTGGTCGACGAGCGTTCCCATATCGTCGCCGAGATCGACGCCTTGGGGGCGGTCACCCGCTTCGAGTACGACCGGGACAACCGACTGCTATCCCGGACGGACCCGCTGAGCCACATCAGCCGCTTCACTTACGGCGAGCACGGCCGAATATCGGTGATGGAGCGTCCGGACGGACGACAGGCCCGGATCGAGTACGACGACAACCGGATGCCGGTACGCATCGTCGGCGCCGACGGGAACGTCACGTGCCAGACCTTCGACGAGCGCGGAAACCGCACGTCGGTGACCACCCCCTCGGGGGCGACGACGCAGTTCGACTACGACGCGGCAGGCCGGCTCACAGCGGTGACCGATCCGCTCGGGGGCACCACCCGACTGGTCCTGGACCCCCGGGGTCTGCCCGTCGAGGTCACCGATCCGTCGGGTGCCACGACCCGATACGAACACGATTCCTTCGGCCGTAGGGTCCAGGTCACCGACGCCCTCGGTGCACAGACACGCATGGAGTGGACGGTCGAGGGCCGGCCGTCCCGGCGCACAGCACCCGACGGCACCGTGGAGTCCTGGACGTACGACGGCGAGGGCAACTGCCTCAGCCACACCGACTCCATGGGCGGCACGACACACTTCGCGTTCACGGACTTCGACCTGTTGACGGCGCGCACGGGCCCGGACGGGATTCGTCACGAGTTCTCCTACGACACCAATCTGCGACTGACGCGTGTAACTAACCCGCAGGGTCTGACCTGGGACTATGCCTACGACGGGGCAGGACGCCTGGTCATGGAGACGGACTTCGACGGCCGGGCCCTGAGTTACGGCTACGACGCTGCGGGCCGTCTGACCTCGCGGGTGAACGGTCTGGGGCAGCGCATCGACTTCACGCACGATGCCCTCGGCCAGGTGATCCGCAAAGAGGTCGAAGGCCACGGGGCCACGACCTTCGAGTACGACATCTTCGATGAACTCGCGGTGGCTGTCGGCCCTGACGCCGCGCTGGAACGTATGCGCGACCGCTATGGCCGCCTGCAGTCCGAGACAGTCAATGGCCGGACGCTGACATATCGATATGACACGGTAGGCCGCCGGGTGGGGAGGACGACGCCCGGCGGTGCGGTCAGCGAATGGTCGTACGACGCAGCCGGCCGCAGAACGAAGCTCACCACGTCCGGACGCGACATCGCCTTCTCCTTCGACGCCCTGGGCCGGGAGGTGGGGCGCACCGTATCGGACTTCGTGGCGCTGACGGCGTCGTTCGACGAGATGCACCGTTTGACGACTCAGGAGGTCACGTCCGGGGGCCGTGACCTCCAGCACCGCGCCTACACCTACGGCGCGGGCGGCGGTCTCGTCGGCATCAGCGACGCACTCTCCGGTGCCCGTGGTTTCGACGTTGACTCGGCCGGTCGCGTCACTGCCGTCCACGCGCACGGATGGACCGAGCGGTACGCCTACGACGACGCAGGAAACCAAACCGAGGCATCGTGGCCGGCAACCCACCCGTCGCACTCCGCGACGGGTACCCGGACGTACGAGGGCACCCGGATCGTCGGCGCGGGTGCCGTCCGCTACGAACACGACGGCCAGGGCCGAGTCGTCCTGCGCCAGAGGACGCGACTGTCCCGGAAACCCGACACCTGGCGCTACGAGTGGGACGCGGAGGACCGTCTCACCGCGGTGACGACACCAGACGGCATGGTCTGGCGGTACGCGTACGACCCCCTGGGCCGACGAATATCCAAGCAGTCCCCTTCCGAGACCGTCCACTTCACCTGGGACGGCACGACCCTCTGCGAACAGACGACCGCGAACGTCGTCCTGACCTGGGACCACGCGGGCCAGCGGCCCCTGTCCCAGACGGAACGCCGCACGGACACCGACGACGAGCGCTTCTTCGCCATCGTCACCGACCTGATCGGTACCCCGACCGAACTCGTCGACGAGTCGGGCGAGCTGGCCTGGCGCACCCGCGCCACCCTCTGGGGCACGACCACGTGGAACCGTGACGCCACGGCATACACCCCATTCCGCTTCCCGGGCCAGTACTTCGACCCCGAATCGGGACTCCACTACAACTACTTCCGCTACTACGACCCCGAATCGGCCCGCTACCTCAGCCAGGACCCCCTCGGCCTCGCCCCGGCCCCGAACCCCACGGCCTACGTCCACAACCCCCTGTTGTGGGCCGATCCCCTCGGCCTCCTCCCCTGCAAGAAGAACGAGCCGGACGACCCAACGTGGGACGGCAGGGTCGTCTACGGCAAACCGGACGCCGAGGGACGCCCAACAGCAATGCACGCCACGCTGGGGCGGGACATGATGGGGAAGAACCCCACAGATCCCCACGGGGATCCGCCCGGTTGGCAGAAGGACCAGGGGTACAACCGAGCCCACCTCCTTGGCGCACAGCTCGGCGGATCCAACTGGAATCCAGCGAATTTCGTCACCATGCACGCCTACGCCAATTCTCCCGTCATGCGGCACATTGAGAACCAGGTCAGGGCCGCAGTGGAAGGCGGCGAGACAATCCAGTACAGCGTCACCCCCCGATACAACGGGACTGATAAAATTCCCACCGGGGTATACATCGAGGCTTATGGATCCAACGGCTTCAAGTTCACCCAGCACCGCAGCACCGGAATAACCGAATCAGGCAACACCGCGTTCATTCCCAATCAACCGAGGCAGTGACGAGAGCAGTCGAGCAGGCACGACTCGCCGACACCTGCCCGCCTACCGTCATCCCGTCCATCCGGACTCGCCAACCCTCAGGAACAGGACCCCCGCCGTGAGCAACGCCCTTGCACGCCTTCTCGAAATCGCCCCTGCACCGAGCCAGCCCCTCGACAAGGGCTGGAGCGAGGTCGAACAAACTCTCGCGGTAGGGCTCCCCAACGACTACAAGGAGCTCATCGGCGTCTACGGAGGAAGCAACTGGGACGACTACCTCTATGTCCTGGAGCCCGACTGCCCCAACAAGCACTACGACCTCCTCAAGTGGGCCAAGTACCAGTTCGAAGACCTGCAAGAACTGTGGACGTTTGAAAAGAAGCCGGAAGAACTGGAGACCGAAGGGTCCGTAGTTATCCCGTGGGCAACCACCGACAACGGAGAATGCCTTTACTGGCTCGTTCTTCCTGGTGTCGATCCGAACGAATGGACCGTCATGGTGAACGAAGCTAGGGGCCCCCGATGGGAACATTACTCCGTATCGTGCACGCAATTCCTCGCGTCCGCCCTTACCGGAGAGCTGCAGTCGAACATCCTCTCCTCATCGTTCCCCCTGGCCACCCATGAATTCCGCCGCCTCGGCCCTGTATGACGATGCGGCGCGCCGGCCGCCGCGTTAGCGGCCGTCCACGACCAGCTGCCGCCTGCCTACAGACGCGGTCTGGTCCGCTCCCGCGCCCGGTGACTGCACCAGCCCTTGAACGGTCCCCATAGCGACTCCTCCCGGCGCCGGGACGCCCCGGCCTCTGCCCGAAGTCCGGGGAAGTAGTCGTAGCCAGCCGAGAGCTGACGAGCAGCTACGAGTGCGCCTGCGGTACCTGGGCCCGGATCACCCACAGGGAGACTCTCCCCCAGCTCCCCATGCCGGAGGGGGGGGAGCGGTCCCCGTTGTCCGGAGAGCCGATTGAGGCTCCGGCCGCTCCACGTCCCGTCGTGGACGGGCTGCTGCGCATGGCGCCGCCCGTACCAACCCAAGGGTGGCGGGCGGCCCCGACCGTCAGCAGCGGCGGCTCCAGCGTGTACGCGATCACGGCCTGGCTGCCCGGCCACGGGCGAAGGCGCCGCTAAACGCCCACCGTCGGTGACTCGACGGAGAGGACCTCGATCGAGGACGGCCTGGCAGTGAGCCGCTACGCGATCTCAGGCGACCGCCGCGCCCTGCGCGGCACCCTTCTGTGATGACGACCTGCTGCCCCTTCGCCCGCTGCTTGTAGCGGTAGCAGCAGGCTGCCAAGTTGTTGCTGCTTGTCGGCGTGGGGGTGCCACTCCTGGTTCTGGTGGCGGCCGTCGGACAGCAGCAGGGTGCTGTCGTGGGTACAGCGCAGCATTTGCATGGACACAAGCGGGGCACGGGTAGCAGGCCGGCCCCGGCGGGGCAGCGGCGGGCGACTGCTGCTTGCTGCTCCTGCCTTGCTGCAAGTAGCAAGGCAGCGCTGCCGTGTTCTACTGCTCCAGAACAAACTGGTGCAACTGGTGCTACCGCACAGGCACCGGCCGGGAACGACCACGGCGCCGCTCCCGGTGGGGAGGTCGCCGTTGTGGTGCTGGCGTGTAGCGGCGGTTCAGCCGGCGAGCCGGAGCTTGGGCCGCACCTCAGGGGCCGGGGCGTCCTCGCCGCCGTCCGGGTCCGGGTCGAAGCCGTTGCCTGTCCGGGCGCCTCGGGCCCGCGGGGGCCGGATGTCGCCGGTGGGGAAGGTCAGCGGCCACACGAAGGTCTCGGGGTCCTTGAGGTGGTTGACCCTGTGGTCGAGGACTCGTAGCCGGCCTGGAGCGGGTGGATGAGGACGGTGCCCTTGCGCTGCCGTTCGCTGAGGATGCCCTTGTCCCGTAGCTGCCCGATCGCGCGGGAGACGACGGACTGGGTGCGCCCCGAGGCGTTCGGCGATGTCCTGCTGTCGGATGCGGAGCAGGCCCCCGGGCCTTTGCGGGCGGTGAGAACGTCGAAGGCAGGCGTCCCGGCATGGGCTCGGTGGGGGCTCATCGCTACCTCGGCTCCATGCCTCCGGCGGCAGTCTCGGTTCAGTCGCTTCCTTAAAATTGCAGGTCAGAGACCTGTCGACGGAAAGTCAGCGACTGAAGCGACCCAAGGGCAGACACGTGTTCTCATTTTTCGGATTCTCAGCTTGAGGCGTTAGATCTCGGCGGCCTGCGCCGGCCTCTCCGACCTTTGGGTCTTCCGGCCCTTGCTCCCGGCCGTCAGCGTGGTCGGGTCGACAGCTTCGGCGGGGGCTCCGGAGGAGTAGAGGCCGTCCGGGACGGTGTCGCGGTCGTGGGGCAGGAGCCAGAAAACGCGACGGCGGAAGGTTCCGCTGGAGCGGGAGGGCTTTGCCTGCGGCCCCAGCTGGGCGTAGCCGACGAGGCGGCCGTCGCGGTGGTAGGCGGGTTTGCCGCGGCGGGTGGGGAGCCGGTCGAGAGACTGGCGGACGTAGTCGAGTTCGGTGACGTCTTCGAGCCAGATCAGGTCGACTTCGTGGTGGATCTCGTCGTCGGAGATGAGCGAGCTCATGCGTTCTCCTCCTCTGCGAGCAGTCCGATGCCGGGGTAGTACTTCTTCGAGTTAGACAAGATCATTTCTTTGGGTGAGGCGAGGCCTACGAGCTCGCGTGCCCGGGCCGCGAAGGCTCGGGAGGAGATGGTGGGCGCGCCTTCATTCTGGCACCAGGTGCGGTAGACGCTGTAGAGGCGGGCTTGTTCGGCCCTGTGGTCGGCGTGGAAGGTGCAGCATTCTTCGAAGAAGCGGCCGGTGTGGTCCTCGGTTTCCGCGTATGCGGTGGTCGCGATCCGGACCGGGGCGGGCCCGGTGAGGTCTTTTTCGCCGGCGAGGTAGCGGCGTGCGCCGTCGATGAGCCAGGCGAGGATGCCGGGGCCTTCCTCGGTTACGAGGATGTCTGCGAGGTTGTCGATCTTCCGGTCGTCGGAAACGACCTTCTCGAAGGGGACGAGCCTCATGCGGCGCCAGAAGGCGAAGCCTCCGGTGCCGACCTCGGGGCGGTGGTTGCCGATGAGCCAGAGCTTGTGGGTGGGGGCGAAGGAAAAGAAGTCCTGCCTCATCCGGCGGGCCTTGATCCGGTCGCCGCCGGTGAGGAGCTTGACTCGGGCTTCGTCGAACTTGTCGCCGGGCTTGACCTCTGAGCAGACGATGACGCGCCGGCCGTGGAGCTCGGCGAGTTCGGTGGGGTGGCCGTCGAAGGTGCGGGCCATCAGGAAGCCGGGCGGGGCGGCGTCGGCGTAGTCGCCCAGGAGTTTCATGAGGACGTCGAGGAGAACGGACTTGCCGTTCTTGCCAGCTCCGAAGAGGAAGGGCATGACCTGGGCGCCGACGTCTCCGGTGATGGAGTAGCCGAGCATCAGGTGCAGGAAGTCGATCATCTCCCGGCCTTCTGCGTCGGCGCCGAAGGTGTCGGTGAGGAAGCGTTCCCAGCGGGGGGTGGGCTGCTGCTTGGGGCCGGTGGAGGTCGAACGGGAGTGGAAGTCTTTGTCGGGCTGGGGCGCGCGGATGAGTCCGGTGTACAGGTCGACGATGCCCGCGGGGGTGCACAGGGCGTACGGGTCGGCGTCGAGGAGCTCGGCCCGCAGGACCATGCCTGGAGCTGACTTGGCCTGGGTGAGCATCGCGTTCATACCGGAGGTGCTCAACGCGCGGCGGCGGTGCTTCTGCAGTGACTGGTTGCTGTGGATACCGCGGGGGTCGGTCGTTGCGATGGCCTCGGCAAGGTCTCCGGCGGCCCAGACGACTGTGTCGTCCTCGTCGACCTGCCAGCGGGTGGTGTCCCAGCGGTACCAGCCCAGGCCGGGAACGTGGCGGTAGTCCCCAGCGTACAGGCGGACGAAGAGCTTGGCGTTGCCGCGGTCGCTGAGGGTGTCGGGCAGGAGCCCGGCGGCAGTCGCGTGATCTGCGTGCGCTCGTTCGCCGCCCTGTGCAGGCAGGGCCGGCGGAGCCTGGGCAAGGATCTGCGCGGCGACGGCCTCGGGGTCGAAATCGAAGAGGAAACCGTCGGTTTCGGGTGCGGGGCTCACCGGCGGCCTCCAAGGTGCAGGGGGCGCTTGGCGCCGGCGGCCATGCCGCTGCGGATGATCTGGGCCGAGCGCTGCTCCTGCCCTGGACGGGCTGCCGCGGCAGCTGCCCGCAGGGCTTCCTGGGCGACGGCGTCGGTGAGATGGCCTGCCGCGACAAGCCCGCCCAGGCTGTACGCGGCCCTGTTGAGCTTCTCGGTGAAGCCGGCCCCTTCCGCAACCTCGGCGCACATTGTGACCTCGGCGAGGAGGGCGGTCAGGAGGCGTGAGGTTCTGTCCTGTCCTCCGCCGGCCGCGAGGACGGCCTGTCGGGCCCGCGGGGGAACAGGGCGTGGCGCGGGAATGTGTGGAGCCGGCAGGTGACCGGTGCGCTGGAGTTCCTGGGCCAGCCACGCGGGCAGTGGAGCTGGCTGCCGGATCTTCCCCAGCGGCTTGTACGACCCCGCAGGCGTGCTCGTCCCCGGCGCGACGATGTAACCGCCGTGCGCGCGGACATCGACCTGCCATGCGAGGGCCCTCTTTCCGGATCCGGTGGAGCACTGCCACTGACGGCCGTCGGTGGCCCGGTACCAGACGTGCATGCCGCCAGAGGGCGTCCGTACACGCAGGGTTGCGTCGTCTTCGGCGGGAGAGGTCTCACCGCGGAGAGCCGCCAGTACGGCCAGGGAGTGAAAGCCTGTCCGCAGGCCTCGCAGATCGACGGCATCCCCGACTGGGATCCCCGGGAGGAGCCGGTCACGGGACGGCAGTTCACTCGCGTGCGCATCGATGTCGATGACGACCAGGTCTGCAGGCCCGCAGGCAACACCGACGCCCAGGGCTGGGTTGCTGGTCCACCAGTCCTCGATGCGGGAGTAGTCCAGGGTCGCGGCATGGAATCCGTGACACCAGCGACCGGCCTGCAGGCAAGGGCAGTCGGTGTGAGTATGGCCCGGTTCAGCACAGTCCCGGCAGTTGGCCGTGGGCGTCTTGCGACCGGGTGCGAGCGGGTGGACAGGCCAGCCGTTACTGGCACACCACCGCGCCAGCCTCAGACCAGCGACCGAGCGCTCAGAGGTCGACTGCCCTGAGTCGCTGCGAGAAAACCGCAGCTCAGAAGGCATGTACTTCCCCTCACAGCGACTGAAGCGACTCAACGACGAACACAGACTAGCGAAGTCAGTCGGGAACCGTGCGCAGCGTGTCGGAGCCATCTGGCCCGGCGTGTCGCTTCCCAACCCACCGGGAGCCGAAAAGCGACTGACGCGAAGACCAGAGTGACCGAACCGCTTCGGTCGCTGTGAGTCCCTCTCAAAGAACCTGCAGGTCAAGAGCCTGTAACCCTCCATGCAGCGACTGAAGCGACTGAAGCTGCCTATATATGACGCACACACGCACACAGGAATGTCCTCATATACCGGAAGTTGAGTCGCTTCAGTCGCTGCATGGACCTCCAAACATCATCTGACCTGCGGTTTCATCGAGCGACTCAAGTAAGCGACTCAACTCTGCAAGGTCGCTCCTCAGCCTGCGCCGCCTCGCTGGCCGCCCCCGGCCAGCGAGGCCATCGTGAGCACCACGGGCCGCGGGAAGTGGGATACGGCGACGGCAAGCAAGAGCTGTAAAAACGTGCGCGGGTCACGTGGGCGCAGTTCCGAAGTTGAGTCGCTTCAGTCGCTGAAGCGCAGTCCAGTGGCCCCTGACCTGCGGGTTTCCGAAGTGACTGAAGCAGCGACTGCTCAGTCTCGACCCAGCTTGTCACCACGCGCAGCGGGAAGTGGGCGGGGGATCCGGGTGCAGTGGCGTGCCAGGAGCCCGGTCCGGGGTCGGCCATGTCGTGGTTGGCGTACTGCCCCAGAACCGGAGGCAGGGAGAAAACCCCGGGCCGCGCAGGCTGGGCCGACCCCCTTCGGCGCGGGCCGCTGCCCTGTACCTGACGGCCACCTCTGCCTACGTCCGTCCGCGCTGGCGGCTGCCGCCCCGCCACCGGCCTGACCTTCGCACTACCGGCCCCAGCCTGAGAAGGTTGTCCATCCACCAGTCGCGGGCACGGCGGTTTACGGGATGCCCCCACGCAGGGCTCCTATCCTGTCAGGATCCTGAAGCCCTGCGAGGCTCTGCGCCGCCGATCGGGTACCGATGCTTCGCCGGAACGTCCACGTCCTCGCGCAGCATCTCGTAGATGAAGCCCCACCGGCTCCAGCACCACGTGGAGCCCGATCTCACCGGAAATCCGGCAGCGCCCGAACTCGCCGGAAACGTGGCGCCCAACCACCCCGAAAAGATCCTCCCCCCCGGCCATGTGATCGCTTGGTAGGCCCGCAGAGAGGCGTAGCAGGGCGTCTCGACGGTGACGTCAGATGGGTCGCGTGAGGTGTGGAAAGGTGCAGACTGGCCGCCCCGTCCAGGACCATCGGCAGCCCGCGCTTTGGCGAGCGTGGCTGAGGCCCGGTGCCCGGCGAATCCCGGGACAGAACCACGGCCGCAGCGTGGGAAGCGGAGCCCGCCCGGAGCCCTTCGCACGTCGACCGGGCGGACCGCCTTTGGAGGAAGTCCTGGCGCAAGCCTCAGTTAAGCCGTCGATAGACGAGCGCCCCGCGAACGGGTCGTGTGTTCGCGAACATGCGCGGCGCCTTTCGGGCACCCGTGTGTTTGTGCGGTCTGCGCGGTGTTGGTCCCGGTGCTACTGATCGGCATGTTGCGGATGGGTTTCGGAGCCAGCGGTGCTCGGGGAGGACGACACGGCGTGGGGCTGAGCCGTTGCCGCCGGAGTCGGGGGTGTGGTCCCTGTGTAGCGGATCCACAGGAGAGCTCCTGCCAGCAGCGCAGTGCCTCCCAGCATCCAGGTCGGCGCCTCTGGCGGAAGCACACCAATTATCAAGCCGGTGAGTGCTCCCACGAGTTGCAGAGCGAGCGACTGGACGGACAGCGCGGTGGCCCGCCCCGAACTTGGGACGCGGCGGTGCAAGAGGTCCCTCTCACTCGGCCGCGCCGCGCCGAGCCCGAGGTAGACCAGGCCATAGCCGATGGCCGCGAGGACCAGCCCACTCCTGTGAACGCTGCGGTGGCGCCGAGCAGAAGCATGCCGCTCGCGCTCGCGCCGAGGCTCACCATGACCGCACGCTCGCCGCTGCCTGCAAGCCGGGCGGTCAGTGGCGCGAGGTGGCTGCCGATACCCGCGCAGATGAATCCGGCGCAGGCGAGTGCGGAAAAGGGCACCGCTCCCGATTCTGATGCGCCTGTGAGGGCCGCGGCACGGCCTGGCGTGAGCAGTTCGATCGCGGCCAGGGCGCTGCCGGCGGCCGCTGCGTTGAGGAATACCCGGCGGACCAGTGCATCGCGGCTCCCCAACCGCAGTCCGCCCACGACAGTGGGCAGTTGCGGAAGTTGTCGCATGATCACCATGTGGTGATCGGCGAGCTTGCGCGTACGGCGCGGTCTCTGGCTGCCGAGGCCGGTCGGGCGGTGAGTGAGCCGGTGGTGCACGAGGTCGAGCGGATCCTCCACGCGGTCCTCGCCGATCCCGGTGTTGCCGGGCATGGTTTGGAAGGCAGGCTGGCGAAGGCTCCAGACACGGTGAGGGGTTTCACCGGCCTCGAACCGCTGCCGGGTGCCGCTGGGCTACGCCGGGCGTAGGGCGCCGCGCCGACCGGATCCGCAGGGGGGACACGTTCCGGTCCCGGAACCGGACGCGGGCAAGCGGGCTGTGAGGGCGCGCCACGAGCGGGTGGAGGCGGCCCGGACGGAGTTGGCCGAGGTGCAGGTGGTGACAGAGCGTCTGGAGGCGGCGCGGGCGGCGGGCACGGATGCGGCCGCCGGCCTGCGGGAGGCCAGTCGAGTGGCTGCGAAGGCGCGGGCGAGTACCGCTTGGGGCAGTTCAGTGCCAAGCGGGTCCTGGTCAGGCTGCCGGGGCGGTCAGGACGGCCTTGGCCGCCAGCCGAAGATTCCTGATCATCGGATTCGGGTCGCCCTTGCGGCTGACCAGGACGACCCGGCTCGGGGGAGCGCCCTCGACCGGGACGGTGACGAGGTTGGGACGCAGCGAGCCACGCCGATCACCGACCGGTAGCACGGCGATCGCCCTGCCACTCGCGACGAGTTCGAGCTTGTCCTCGTAGCTCTCGATTGGCGGCACGCCAGCCCCGAGGATCCGGTAGGAAGTCCAGTCCGCGGTCTCGAACGCGCACGGAGCTGCCTCCTCTCCGGCCAGTTCTTCCGCGGTCACCGACGCGCGGTCGGCCAGGGGATGACCGCGCGGGACCACGAGCATCCGGGGCTCCTCGTACAGCGGAGTGATGACCACGTCGTTGGCGGCGAGCGGTAGCGGGGCCCGCGCGATCAGGGCGTCGACGCGCTTGTCGGACAACGCCCCGACGTCGCGGCAGCTCAGGTACCGGGTGGCGATCTCGGCGTCCGGGTGACGGCGGCGCAGTTCCCGTACGGCGGCAGTGATCACCAGGTCTTCAACGTAGCCGATGGCGATTCGTTCGGTCTCGGCTTGTTCACGCACGGCCAGCTCGGCCTGGCGGGCGGCCTGCAGCAAGGCTTGGGCCCGGGGGAGGAACCTCTGGCCGGCCGGAGTGAGCCGGGTGCCCTGGGGTACACGGTCCAGCAGTCGTGCGCCGAGATGCTTCTCGAGCCGTTGGATCTGGCGGCTCAGCGCCGGTTGGGCCACGTGCAAGTCAGCGGCGGCCCGGCCGAAGTGCTGGTGCGCCGCCACCACGGTGAAGTAGCGCACGAGCCGCAGTTCCAGGTCCTGTCCGAGATCGTTCACCCATCCAGCGTACGCGTCATGCCGTTTCGGAATGAGCAGGTTGCCGAACCGGTCTTGGACGGCCATGCCGTCCTGGGCCTTGACTGAGGAGCAACAGGAGCAACGATTCTCTAGGAAAGCGACAGGCGCGATGAAGGCGATCCAGTTCCACGAAGCGGGCGGGCCGGAAGTTTTGCAGTATGACGAGGTGACGGTTCCCGAGATCGGCCCGGGCGAGGTGCTCGTCCGGGTGCACGCGGCGGGCGTCAACCCGCCGGACTGGTACCTGCGTGAGGGGATGAAGGTCATGCCGGCCGGGGTGAGGCCGGCGCTGGAGTTCCCCCTGATCCCCGGAACGGACATGTCGGGCGTGGTCCAGGCGGTCGCTCCGGACGTGCTGGGGTTCGCCGTCGGTGACGAGGTCTTCGGCATGCTGCGGTTCCCCGGATTCGACGGCCGGACATACGCCGAGTACGTGGCCGCGCCGGCTTCGGACCTGGCACACAAGCCAGCCGGTATCGACCACGTGCAGGCGGCTGGGGCGCCGATGGCCGTGCTTACGGCCTGGCAGTACCTGGTTGATCTCGGCCACGAGGTGCCGTCCCCTTTCATCGGCCAGGTGCACCAGCCGGTGCCGATCACGCCAGGGATGACCGTGCTGGTCAACGGAGCAGCCGGTGGAGTGGGCCACTTCGCGGTGCAGCTGGCGAAATGGAAGGGGGCACACGTAATCGCGGTGGCCTCGGGCCGGCACGAGCAGTTCCTGCGCAAGCTCGGCGTCGATGAGTTCATCGACTACACCAGGACGCAGGCCGCGGACGTGGTCAGCGGTGTCGACCTGGTGATCGACACCGTCGGCGGCCCGGACAGCTCACGCTTCCTGACCGTGCTCAAGCGCGGCGGCACCATGCTTCCGGTGTTCTTCGCCGAGTACGACGCGGAAGAGACGGCGAGTCTGGGCATCACAGTCTCGAACATTCAGGTGCGTTCCAACGGCCCCCAGCTCGCCGAGATCGGGCGTCTGTTCGGCGAGGGCAAGCTCCAGGTCGGGGTGGACAGCACTTACCCGCTGCCCGAGGCGGGCAGTGCACACACCCGAGCCGCGCAGGGCCACCTCCAAGGCAAGATCGTGCTGACGGTGGTCTCGTGATCGCCGAACTTGAGAAGGCGGTGGCGAACTGCGCCCACGCCCTGAACGGGCTGAATGTGACCGATCTGGAAGCGGCCTGACCGAAGACACCAGCGGCGGGTGCCTTCGAGTAGGCCGCCTGCGCCCCCAGCGCCCGCTTGCTGGGGCCGCGCCCATGCCGGTTGGAGGGCCTTCACTGGGGCGTTGGAGCATGGGCCACGGGGTGGCCGGGCGGCGTGGTGTTGACGCTGCTGTTCGCGCTGGTGGGGGCGGTGGAGCCTGCCGCTTGGTACTGGGCGCAGGGTCCGCCCTGGACTCTTCCTTGAGCATGTTCAAAATGAGTTGCAGGGTTCGGGTTCAGAGATTGTTGAACGTCATGGTGGCGCTCCGAACAGTGGGGCGAGCTGGCGCATGGTCAGGTTCGTTCGCCAGTAGGTCACGACCGGCAGGGCCCTCCAGTCGAAGGCTCCACGGCCAGCCGTTGCGGATGGTGTCCGCACCCTGGCGCCGCAGACCGTCACCTCGTTCTCTCATCGATGCCGACTTCAGGCCCTGGTGAATCCCGGGCCCCGTGCGGCCCGCAATGGCAAGCACGGTGGCAGGCCGCCGGTCGTTACCGACGACATGCTCCGGCGGCTGAGCGGGCGGCGAGTCCGTCGCGGCCCTCCAGGTCGAGGGGTCCCCGGACCCGCCGCGCTATCCCGACGGTCATTGCCGACGGCGCCTACCTGGGCACCGGCCTGATCGTCCCGCACCGCAAACGTGCTGGACGCCCCCTCCTGCGTGGTCAGCAGGAGGACAACGCCGAACACCGAAGGGTCCGTGCCCGCGTCGAGCACTCCTTCGCCCGCATGAAGAACTGGAAGATCCTCCGCGACTGCCGCCAGAAAGGAGACGGCCTCCACCACGCTGTCCAGGCCGTCGCCACCATGCACAACCTCGCGATGACACGGTGAACAAACAGGTCCACTCACACACAGACCTGCCCGCACCCAACCTTCCGCAACAACCTTTAGCTCTCCCCGGCCGCGAGTACCTGCTCCAGCAGCGCGCCGAGCTGGTCGAGTTGGGCCTCTGCGAGGGGAGCGAGTGAGCGGTCCACCTCGGCGGCGACCCGGCGCTCGCCCTCCTGCCGGATCTCTTCGCCATGCGGGGTGAGGGCGTGCCGGACCGCCCGGCCGGGGCCCGGGACGCGTTCGATGAGGCCGCGGGCCGCCATCCGGGCGGCGAGGGTGCCGAACGCCTGGTCGGTCTGGAAGGTGAGCTGGGCCAGGTCGTGCAGTGAGGCGTCCGGGTGTGCATGCAGATGGCGGAGGGTGTCCCACTGCGCAAGGGAGACGCCGAGCGGGGCCAGGGTGGCGGTCAGCGCGCGGTGGTGGCGGTTCTGGAGGCGCTTCACGGCGAGCGCGACCTGCTGCGGGGTCCGGGTCACGGGATTCAGGCTAGCGCAAACCAGCCCACTGATCTAAGGTTGCTTATATAAGCCTGTTGATTAGTGAGCCCCGACGCGGCCGCAGTTATCCCCCTGGAGACCCCATGAACGCCACCGCCCCCGTCCCGTTCACCGTCAAGGAGACCGGCTCCGGCCGCCCCGTCCTGCTGCTGCACGGCGGCGCCGGGCCCGCCTCCATGCGGCCGTTCGCCGCGCTCCTGGCCGAGCGCCAGGACGCCCGGGTACTGCTCCCCACCCATCCCGGCTTCGACGGCACCCAACGCCCCGCCACCCTGGACGGCATCCGCGCGCTGGCCGCTGCGTACACCGCGCTGCTGGCCGAGCGCGGGCTGACCGGGGTCACCGTGGTGGGAAACTCGATCGGCGGCTGGATCGCCGCCGAGATGGGCCTGCTGGACGATGGGCGGATCGCCGCCTGCGTCATCCTCAACGGCGTCGGGATCACCGTGCCCGGCCACCCGCTCGCCGACTTCTTCGCGCTCCGCCCCGACGAGGTGGCCGCGCTCTCCTTCCACGACCCGGCCCGCTCCCCACTCGCCGCCGCCGACCGGTTCACCCAGGCCCAGCGCGCCACGATGGCCGCCAACCGCGAGACACTGTCGACGTACGCGGGCCGGGAGATGGCCGACCCGACGCTGGCCGGGCGGCTGGCGGCGACCCGCGTGCCCACCCTGGTGGCTTGGGGCACCGCCGACCGGATCGCCTCGCTGGGCTACGGCGAGGCGTACGCAGCCGCCATCCCCGGCGCCGTCTTCCGACCGCTGGCCGACACCGGACACCTCCCGCAACTGGAGACGCCGGAGACGGTGCTCGCAGCCGTCGCGGAGTTCACCACGCCCTAGGTGTATTGACCCGCAGCGTTGTTCACGCGGCTGATGGGTGGGTGCCCGCCCAGTGCGGTGTGGCAGCGGTGGTGGTTGTAGGCCTCGGCATCGAAGCCGGGCGGGCGACCGCCTCGGTGGCCTCGCCGCAGGCGGTGGCCGATCTGGTCGGACGGCTGCGGGATAACCGCGCGGATGCCCTGGCCTCGCAGGTGGTTGCGGATGGCGCGTGTGGAGTAGGCGCGGTCGGCCCGGGCCGCGTGCCGCGGGCAGGTCACCCGACCGGCAGCGTGAACTGGGCGGGAGGGTGTTCCCCTGAGGGTGGTGCGGGCTGCAGGCGCGCGGGGGTTGACGTCCCGCGTGCGTGGACCTCTCGTCGCCCTGCCACCGCGCCATGCGCGAGACCGCACCGCCCGCCGTGAGGCGGGAGGCGTAGCCGGTTGGGGGAGTTTGCCGCACGCCCCCCGCTGTACCTGTGGTCGCCGTTCGGACCCGGGGCTGCCGTGGTGTCGGTTAGTTCCGCTGTGGTGTCCGGGTCGTAGGCGGGTCGTCGGTGAAGAGAGCGAGAAGCCCCGCGAGGTCGCGGCCCGCCTCGGCGGGGTGGCGGAACTGTGCCCCAGGGCTGATGCGGTAGTGGTTGCGGCGCCCCCGGCGTACCCGGGTGAGGTACCCCTCCTGCTCCAGGTCCGCGACGATCGCCTGGACGGTCCGTTCGGTGAGTAGGCAGGTCTCGGCGACCTCCCGCAGGCGTACTTCGGGGTCGCGTGAGAGGGCGAGCAGGACGCGGGCGTGGCTGGTCAGGAACGTCCACGACCCGCCGGGAAGTCCTTCGGCGCGCATGTCTTCAGCATGCGTCCGTTTTGTGTATACGTCCTGTTTTTCACGTATTTCTTGACGTATGTTGGATGGTTGCCGACGATGCTGGTGGAAGCAGAAACAGCCCCAGGAGGTGTGGGGAGGCAGCGATGAGCGGGACCGTTCAGGACGAGCGCCCCGACCTACCGGTAACAGCCGGCCTGGAGGTCGGGGTGACCCCCGGCCCGCTGCCCGGGACGGTCCGAGTCGTGGTGAGCAGCGAGATCGACTTCGACAACGCCACGTTCCTCAACGAGGCCCTCCTGGCCGCCTTCTTCTCCCACCGCGCCACCCTCCTTGTGGACCTGGAGCGGGTGACCTTCTGCGACTGCGCCGGCCTGAACACCCTCCTGACCGCCCGACACGCGGCCCTTCAGTCCGGACGCAGCCTGCACATCACAGCGGAAGGCCGCCGGGTCGAACGGCTCCTGAACCTCACCGCCACCCGCTCACTCTTCACCTGAGCACGCGCGAAAGCAGGCGAACGCTGATGGCGACGACCCTGGCCATGGCCCGCGAGGCCGAGCACATCCTGTCCGCCGCAGCCGTGCGGGCCGGCCTGCCGGCGACGGTCCTGGCCGCCGAGCTGCTCGACGCGTCCCGCGGCGTACCCGTCCTGTTCGCGCTGAGCGGGCGCTGCGCCAGGCTGTTCACACGGCCCCGCACCCCGGACCCCGCACCGACCTCGTCGTCGGGCCCGTACCTGCTGCCACTGCGAGAGGACGCCGAGAGTCGGCCGCTCGATCGAGACTCACCTGCGACTGACCGCCGCACCCGCAGACCCCGAAGCGCGCCGCGCCTTCGAGGACTCTCTGTTCACCCTGTGCATCCTCATGGGCCAACCCTGCGCCCCCGAGGCACGGCACGGGGCCCAGCACGGCCCCGAAGCCCGGGCCGGTCGGCAGAGCCCCGCCCATCCGCAACGGACAGATGGTCGATCATGAACGCCAAGAAACACGGCCCGCGCCCGAAGCGGCTTCCCGATGAGGGAGCGGCCGTGGACGAGCACGGCCGCCCTCCGAAAGCCCCGTCACGGACAGGACCCGGCTCCAGCCCGCCCTCCGACCCGGCCCGTGTGGAGCGTGCAGGCAAGGAAGGGACACACCAGAAAGCCGGTGCGAAGCTGCCGACGGAATCGGGGGGCGAGCGCGCCACATGTAACGGGGGACCGAATGCGCGGGAGCCCGCGCTATCGGGCTCCAGGTCAGCCCGTCCGGACTTACGGCCCGCTGCGTGCGAAGCGGTTGCGTCAGGTTGGCGAACCCTGCACATCGCGGCGCGGTAGCGCAGCGTCGGCCGGGCCGCGGACCGAGGCAACGCCGCTGGTGACGGACGCTTCCCACGCCTATGGGGGCACCAGTTCGCCCCCAGGCAGCCGCCGCGGTCCCGCTGCTCAGGGGGTGAGAAGGCCCCCGTGGTGGTTCGCATCGGCGGTTTCGGCTGGTGGGGCAGGAGGAGCGGGAGTGCGGGCGGTTAGCACATGCGGCCCGGGGGTAGTCCTCGGGGCTGGGTGGTGGCGCCACACAGACCGCTGGCCTTGTCCCATAGAGGGCGCAGATCCGCACAGGCTCGGCCTTACCAGCCTCGCACGCCCCGGTACGTCCGAAATTCGCTCGAAGTCTGCTCGTAGTCCGTCCGAACCCTCCGCGAGCGCGTCGGGCCGCACCGGCCTGATCCCCCGAAGCCGGGGCCAGACGGCCGGATGAGGAAGGAGGTTCCGCATGCCTGGAATCCGTACGTGGTTCGGTCGGGTGAAGGACGGCGCCGCGGCGCTCGGTGAGCGTCGTGCGCAGGTTCAGGCGCGGCACGAGGCCGAGCTGCTGGCCGAGCGGCAGCGTGTCGCAGAGGCCCGCCGGGCCCGTCCGCGCAACCCGGACCCAGCCCGGGCGGTGCCCTGGGGCGTACGGGTCGCGGCCGAGGCCGGCTGGCGGTTCCTGGTCCTCGCAGCCGCCCTGTGGGTCATCATGCGGGTGATCGGTTCGGTCCGGCTCGTTGTCCTCGCCTTCGCGGCCGCGCTGCTGATCACCGCCCTGCTGGAACCGACGGTCGCCCGGCTGCACCGTGCGGGGCTCTCCCAGGGGCTGTCCACCGCCCTGACCGCGCTCTTCGGGTTCGTCGTCCTCGGGCTGATCGGCTGGTTCGTCGTCTGGCAAGTGCTCGACAACCTGGACAATCTGTCCGGGCGGCTCCAGGAAGGCATCGAGGAACTGAAACGATGGCTCCTCGACAGCCCCTTCCACGTGACCGAGCAGCAGATCAACGATGTTGCCGGCAGCCTGAGCGACGCCATCGGCACCAGTACCAGCGAGATCACCTCGACCGGGCTCCGGGGCGTGACCGTCCTGGTGGAGATCATCACCGGAACGCTGCTGGCGATGTTCTCGACACTCTTCCTGCTGTACGACGGCAAGCGAATCTGGCAGTGGACGCTGAAGCTGGTCCCCGCCGCCGCCCGGCCGGATGTCGCCGACGCGGGCCCGGCCGCCTGGGGCACCCTGACCGCCTATGTCCGCGGAACCTTGATTGTCGCCTTCATCGACGCACTCTTTATCGGTCTCGGCATCTACTTCCTGGGCGTGCCGCTCGCCGTGCCCATCGCCGTGGTGATCTTCCTGGCCTCGTTCGTGCCCCTGGTGGGCGCCGTCGCGTCCGGGGCCCTCGCGGTGGTCGTCGCACTGGTCACCCAGGGGGTGTTCACCGCGCTGATGACCCTGCTGGTGGTGCTCGTCGTCCAGCAGATCGAGGGCCACGTGCTGCAGCCGTTCATCCTCGGGAGGGCCGTACGGGTTCACCCGCTGGCCGTGGTCCTGGCCGTCGCCACTGGAGGAGTGGTCGCTGGCATCGGCGGAGCGGTCGTCGCCGTCCCGCTGGTCGCCGTGGCCAACACGGTGATCGGGCATCTGCGCGCCAACGGCGGGGACGACGGTTCGGCGGATGGGTCGCCCACGGCGGTCGAGGAGGAGCGGGCGGATCCACCCCCGGCACCGGACCCGGAACCCGCCTGACACCCCGGCCGGGGCCGCAGGACGCCTGCGGCCTGCGGCCGCCGCTCACGCCGTAAGGGGTGATCATGGTGCATCTGGGAAGCCGTAACAGGTGATCACGGTCGGCGTCGAAGAAGAGTCGGTGACGGAGCTGTGCTGGGGCTTGGCCGTCGGCGATGCCGGGCGGGACGGCCGCTTCGGCATGCCGACTCTCACCGCCGCTCTCTCCTACGCCAGGCGCTTCTTCGGTCGGGGTTCGGCGTCGAGGAGTGCCCACCAGGTGTGGCCGTGGTGGTCGGTGTGGGTGCCGCAGGCGTCGACGGTGCGCTGCAGCGCCACCTCCGTCGGGACCTGGCCCGCACCCTCTTGTTCGCTGGTCTGGTGGTTGAGGACCATGATGAGGATCTTGTTGTCTTGGTCGGCGAGGTGGACGCTGACGCATTTCCCGCCGCCTGCCACGGCCGCGTGGACCAGGCCGTGGACGGCCTTGAGGAAGTCGTGCTCGTCCCGACGGTTCTCCGCCGTCCGAGCGGAGAACCGTCACTGTCGAAATCTCGACCGACGAACGGCTACAACTGTGCGGAAGCGTCGGGCCACAGGGCCATGTCGAAGCCTTCATCAGCAACGCCCTCCTCATACAAGCCCCGGCCCGCCAGCCAGGTCTCAAGCCAGTCTGTGAGGCTCCCCGCATCCACGAACCACGCCAGGGACAGGTCCTGCCTTCTGATCACGTTCGGCTCGAAGAGGAGAACGGTTCCGTCCTCGCTCCGACGTCGACGCACGCAGCCATGGCACAACCCCAGTCCAGGATCGGCAGGACACCCTTGGGTCACGATCACCAGGTGTCCGCATCTGCAGCCGGGATCCGTCCCAGGTAGTCCTCGACCGCGGCCTCCTCTCCATCCGGATTCGGACCACCTGACAGAGGCAGCAATGGGTCCATCGGACCGAAACTGCCGTTGCCCACCTTCAAGTACAGCGTGGCAAGAAGCGGGTGCGGACGGAAGCCGGGACTCCGCTCGGCCTCGTCCAGAGCCCCCCCAAGAGACCGGGCCCTGCAGCCGCCTGCTCTCGGCTCAAAGTTGTCCACGGCGACATGCTCGCCCACGACTCCGACAGACTTACGGGCAGGTCGGGCCGGGGGCCTCCACGAATCCGGGCGGAGCTAGTCTCGACGACCCCATCACTGCTGGGTGACGTCATATCTGGGGTTATGGCTCAACTTCTGTGGTGACGACACGACGGCCAGTGCATCGGGACGCCGAACACTGGAAACGAGCAGTTCAGTGCGTTGGCCCGAAGCGGGCACGAGCCCGCACTGCCAGCTCCACAGAAGTTGAGCCAGAACCATAACTGGTGAACATCCGCAGCGCTCAAGATCACTAACTGCTGCCCAAAGTGCTGACCAATCGCTGCTACTTCACGCGAACGAAGCCAGTTTCGTAGTGACGCCCTTTGCGGGTCGCGTACTCATCGACCCCGACCACGCGCGGGGCGGGAACTTCCGGGTCGGGCAAGGCTTCGACAAGCCGCAGCACCGTGCTGCGGCTGACCGCCACGCCGAAGACTCTCGCCATGCGGGCCCCGGCCGGCCCGGCGAGTGCGAGGCCCGACCGCGGCCAGTATCGACCGCAGGCGCTCGGTCCGACGGGTCAAGCCTGGTAGCTGTTCGGCGAAGGTCCGCCGCCCGCACGAGATGACCGGGCAGAGGAACCTGCGGACGCGCAGACAGAGAGCGACCCGTCTGCCTCCGCTGGGCAGCACTAAACGAAAACACCCACCTCGGCCGATAATGTCGCAGCTCAGCGCGGCGGGCCTCGACCCGGCGCAGGGCCGCCAGGCCGTCGCGGCTCCGCCGTGCGGTTCGCGAGAATGATGACGGCCAACGCCCTTGCACCCGAATCTGGTTGGTGCGTGGACAGGAAGCAGTGGCCGGTGCGGAGAGCGACAGGACATCGTCCGCGACCTTCGTCCGCTTTCCGGCCGCCTCGCGATACAGGGAACCAGTGTTGCAGTAGGTGATGCCGTCGGCCCGTTCCACGGGGCCGTTGCAGTCGGGGATGACCAGCACCATCCTGGTGTCGCGGTCCAGCGGGCGGACCACGGTCGCCGGTTGGTCGCCCGCGCTCACCCACCGGTCACCGTCCAGCCGGAACAGTGTGGCCGGGCGGTGCGGCCGCTTCTTGCCGTCCTGCGTATCCTGGCTCTTGTCACAGGTCCAGGCGGAGATGGTGGCGTACAGGTGCTGGTCGGGTCCCCACCACAGGTCGCTCACGCCGATCCCGCCAGTGACGCCGGCGATGTATCCGGGCGGCAGAGCGGCCGACTGGTCGGTGCCGCCGACCTCGCCCTTCGGCCCGAGGATGTGGATCGGGAAGGGCGCGGTGCAGCCGCCGGGGTTGTGGCGGGCCGCCACCGCGATTCGCTGGCCGCCCCCGACGACGGCGAGCGCGGCCGGCATGTAGCGTTGGATTCGAAGCGCGGGTAGACGGTGATCCCGGCGGTGTTCAAGTCGTTCAGGCGCAGTGCCATACCGGGGTCGCCGCCGGACATCTCGTACTGCCCGGTGAGCACGTGGGTGGGGGTGGCGCCGAGGAGCTGCGGCTGCCAGTAGCTGCCGTTGTCGAGCTCGGTTCGAGGGGTGGTGGGCCGGTCCAGGTCGATGCGGAACGCGCTGGTGGGGCCGGGCTCGTAGGACAGCACCATGACGTCGTGGTCACCGACCGGGGTGAGGTCGTGGCAGCCGGGACAGGGCAGCCTGCGCACCTCGCCGGTCCGGGCGTCGACGGTGATCAGCCGGGTGTCCTCGCGTCGGTCGAGCAGCTCGTCGTCGGAGAAGAACGCCACCCGGTGCCCGTCGTGGGTCCACACCACCATGTTCCGATGCGGGTCGGCAAGGTCGAAGACGCGCGGAACCCGGGTCGGCGGCCGGTCACCGCGCACGAGGACCAGTTCCTGCTCGGTGGTATACGCGTACGGTGTCCCGCCCGTAGGTCCGGGCGTGGCTCCCTTCGACGAGGCCCGGGAGGGGCGGCCGTCCCCGGTCTCACCCTTACTTTCCCCGTCTCTGCCGCCTGCGCCACTCCCGTCCGTGGCCCGGGTGATCAGCAGGGTGGCGACGACGGCGACGGCCAGGACGAGCACCACGAGGGCGGCGAGCCGGCCCGCCGTGATCCCGCGCGCCCCGGTCATCGGTCCGCCTCCATTGCGGCTGCGGCGGCCGGGTCGGCGGGGTGCCAGCCGTCGCGGTCCTGAGCGTAGGCCGCGCGGTATCCGGCGGGCGGGCGGCTGCCCTGGACAGCCGGGGCGCGGGCTGTGAGCTCGAAGGGCTTGCCCTGCCGGTCGATCTGCTGGGTGAGAACCCCGTCCCGGGTGGCCACCGCCAGTTCGAGGGTGAACGAGCAGCGGTGGCGGGTACTGATGACACCAACGCTGAGGGTCTCCCGTTCGCCAGGCTTGAGGGTGAGGGTTTGCTCGTCGAAGTAGTTGCGCCGCGTCCACTTCAGGCCCGCGCCGGTGCGGGCCCGCAGCTGCGGATACGGGTCGGCCGCGTCCAGGTCGAAACCGATCGCCACCGTGTCGCCGCCGCCCTGTGAGTGCCCCTCGAAATGCGTGCCGTCCAGGGGTGGTCCGCACTTCTTGTGCACGTTGATGTCGGTGACCTGGACCTCCTCCGCCGCGTTGCCGCGCAGGGCCACGGTGATCGTGCCGGACTCGGTCACCACCGCGCCGTGCCGGTCGTACCAGGATGCGAACGCTGCCGAGTCGGGCACGATCTCGGAGCCGAAGCGCGCCAGCTCGGCCTCGCTCATGCGCAAGGCGTCCGGCAGCGCGAAGTCCCGTCCGGGCAGGTCGCTTACCGGCCCGGTAACGGAGGCGACCAGCACGGGCGGACTACCGGACGGGGCGGGACGGGGCCGGGTGTCCGCCGGGGGCCGGGCCCGGTCGACGCCGCCGTCCGCGTCACGGCTCTGCCACCACAGGGTTCCGCCGACGGCAGCACCGGCGGCCAGTAGCAGGCAGAGCACGGCGGTGAGCGGACCGACGGCCCGGCCGCTGCGGTCGGAGCCGTGGTAGAAAATGTTCTGCGCCGAGCCCACCGCGAGCACCCCGTCGCCGGAGGCGTGGGCGCTGCCAGGTGTCCGGCCCGCGCTTCCAGGGACGTCGGAAGAGCCGGAAGTACTTTGGGCATCGGAAGCGTCAGGGGCATCACCGGCGGGGGTGCCGCCGGAGGCCGGTCCGGTCAGCCCTCGGACCGGACCGGCGGGGGAGGGGGGCTGAAGGTGACGTTCCCGTTGATCAGGGCCGCGGCGAGCGAGCCCTGCTCGGCGTGGACGCGGATGTCGCCCCGGACGTTCTGGCCACCGCCGGGGGCCGGTGCAGGCGCCGTCTCCCCGGTCACCAGCCGGCGCAGCTCGCGGGCCGCGTACTCGCGGTCGGGTCCGTCCAGCTGCTCCAGAGTGGCGGCCACCCGATCCCGCCAGGCCGCACCGTACCGTTCCAGCTCGTTGCCGTTCGGCGTACCGGCCTCCAGCAGCCGTTCGGCGCTGCTGTCCAGCTCGGCGAGCACGCTCTCCTCGAGCCGGGCGTCGCCCCGGCCGAACCAGCCGCCGAGGCGGGTGCGCAGTTCCTCCCAGGCGTCGGTGCCCGCGGCGGTCGCCACCGCGGCGCCCGCCGCGGCGGCGAGCGTCAGCAGTTCTTCGGTCAGCATGGTGTGTCCCTCCTGCCCCGTGACCGGGCCCGGTCCCCGGGGCCCGCTGCCGCCAGGCGCCGGGATGCGTCCCCGGCCCCCGTACGTCGGCATACGCACCGTAACCGGCCGGGCCCGAACCGTCAGGGAAACGCCCGCATCGAGGTCGCGGGAGCCACGTGTCGCACGGCGCCGCGGTAATGCTCTTCGCATGCAGCCAGGACATTCAGCCACCACCACGTGGCGGGCATCGAGGACTTGGACGAGGCATACGACCGAATGCCGACGGAGCTCGCTGCCGCCTCCGACCCCAAGGCGCGCGCAATGGTCGCAGCCACCTGGCGGGACCGGCCCATGAAGCACCACGCATCCGACGCCCACACCCTCGCCGCCGCCTCTGCCCTCGGCGCGCTCGACCCCGACGAACGCAAGTACTTCAACGCCCACCTACAGGCCTGCGAGGCCTGCCGCCAGGAAGCCGCAGAATTCGAGGCCACCGCGGCACGCCTGGCAGCAGCGGTGGCCCAGCCACCCCATGCGTCAGCCAAGCCGCAGGTCATGGCGGCCATCGACGGCGTACGCCAGCTGCCACCGCGCGTCGCCTCCGCCGCCTCCGCCCTCGGCGACATCCTGCGCCGCCGGGCCCTGCCGCTGGCGCTGGCGGCCGGCGTGGCCGCTGCCGCTGCCGCCCTCGGCGGCGTCGCGCTGTGGCAGGCGGAGAACCGACAGGACCTCAAGCAGCAGGCCCACCAGGCCCTGCAGCAGCTGGACGAGGTCAGCACCGTCCTGGCGGCACCTGACGCCCGTACCGTCCACGGACGGGCCATAGCGGTTCACGCCATGCCATGGCGCCGCAGGTCGTGCAGCACCTCGCGGGCGGCCCTCGCACCGGAGGCCAGCGCACCCTGGGTGGAACCGGTGGCCCGGTGATCACCGCACACATAACGGCCCGGCGCCACGCGCGTGGTACGGGTCAGCGTCTGCGGCGGAGCCATGGCGGGCAGCGCGTCCTCGATGGTGCGGACGGTGACGAGGTCCCAGCCTTCTGTGCCCGTGCCGTACGCATCCGCGAGCGCCGTTCGGAGCTCGTGCTCACGCCCCCGCCGGTCCCGGCCTGTGACCGACGTGGCGATGAGGGCGTGGCCGGGTGGGGCGTAGCCGGGCACGACGTCGCTCAGGACACAGGTGTTGAGGAAGCGGCGGTGGGCGTCCACGAGCAGGGTCGGCTCGCCGAGGGGGGACCGCGGAGCGACGTGGTAGTACGTCGTCACCGTTCGGTAGGCGGGCAGGGTCACCTCGGGGAGCAGTGTCGGGACGGACCCCGGGCCGGTGGCGACCACAACGGCGCGTGCCGGGATCTCCCGTCCCTCGGTGGTGAGCACACCGTCGGCCGTGAGCTCGGCCACTGGGGTCTCAAGCTGTACGGCACCCTCTGGTAGGCCGGTGGCCAGGGCCTGCGGGACCGCCCCGATGCCCTCGGTCGGCAGGCAGATGGTTCCGCGCAGCATGCTCCGCCAGACCATGTGGAACACCCGGGCGGAAGTCTCCAGTTCCTCCTCCAAGAAGACCCCCGACACGAAGGGGCGGAAGAACCGCTCGACGAATGCTTCGGAGATCCCGGCGTCGGCGAACGCGGTGCGGGCGGTGGTGTCCGGCCGTCGTTTGAGCCAGGCCGGGGGCAGCAGCATGTCACGGGCGGACAGCAGGCCGAGGGCGGCCAGGTCGCGACGGCCGGCGAGGCGACCGGAGAGCAACTCGGGCAGCGTGCGCGGGCGACGGGTGGGATCGTTGAAGCTGAGTCTGCCGGTCGGAGTGTGAACGAGGAACCCTGGTGTGAAGGGCCGAAGGCGGAGTTTCTTCAGGTCGAACCTGCGCCGGACCTGGGGGTAGGCGGTGTTGAACACCTGGAACCCGCGGTCCACGAGGAAGCCCCCGACCCGGTCCGAACGCATGCGTCCGCCGACCGCGTCGCCGGCCTCCATCACCCGTACGCGCATGCCGGCCGCCAGCAGGTCCCGGGCGCACGCCAACCCGGCGACTCCGGCACCGACGACCAGCACGTCCGCTGCGTCGAGGCCTGAGGACATACGGCCACCTCTCTCACGTGTCGCTTCGATGCGGCCCGTGCCGCTCGTTCACTGTGTGCCGCAAATGACCCCGACACGTAGGCGACACCGCCCGAAGGCCCGACGGCCGCCCGTCCGGGTGTGTCCATGTGCGCGTGCGGGTACGGGACGGACAACCATCGCCAACTTCCTGCGCGCCTCCGACTTGGGAACCTTCTCGACCGACCTGACGATCCGGCAGCTCATCCGGACAAGCCCCGCCTCCATCCGACCGCCCGGGTGACGGACTTCGTCGCTGCGAACGCCGGCTGGCCCACCGACTTCCATTTGCCGACCTACGCCTTCAGCCGTGGGCGTTTGGTCACTGGTCACGCGCGGCCTGGGCAATCTCGGCGCCGCCGACCGCGGGCAGATCACGCGCGAGGTCGAGCGCAAGCTCACGATGCTGCGGTACGGGTCCGGCTGCCGATGTGGCGGAGATTGTCGCTGGTGCGGGCCCACACCGACTTCGGTGCACAATTCCGCCGCCGTTCTTCTCCCGTCGAACGCCGACCGGGCGGGCGTGCCAGCCGTCGTGATGGGAGGTCGTCCAGCGCGGCGTGGGCGGTGCCGACGGCGGTGTCGCCGGAGCGGGCCGGCATCAGCCCACGATGTATCTCCAGGTGGGTCGCGAACCGGAGCAGGGTCGCGGGCAGCTCCGCGCGGGGCGCGTCCTGCTTGCGACGGCTGTGGTCTCGTCGTCGAGGCGGGCCGCCGAGCAGGGAGGTGAAGACGTCGAGGCGCCAGTGGGGGACGGCGTCGTCGGAGGTCTGGTCGTGGGAGCCGGCCCGGTCGAAGATGCGCCGGCCTCGGGTGAGGAGCTGCCTTGCGGTGGTGTGGTCGCCGCGGTCGACGGGCGGCCTGGGCCGCCGAGCATGCATGGGCCGAACCCGGCCTGCACAACCGACGCGCAGCCGGTTGCGTGGCTCGGAACAGATGACGTTGCGACCGCCGGGTGAGCCGATGCCGGGGCGGGCCGCGGAGCCGGTGCCGGGCCCGGCGGCGCTGCGGGCGGGGGTGGCGTACGAGCAGAAGTTATGGAGAGAGTTTGCACGGGTCCGTTGGTACGACCGGAGCCGGCCCGCTTCGGGCTCGCGGCGTCCAACCGCTACACCGGCGACCTGAGGTCGTAAGGGCCGCCATGTACGAAGAAAGTTGCAGATCGTGCCGCCGTCCTAGATTCATCAGGTCTTCTTTGCCTGTTCATGGTGGTCATCATGGGTCGAAACTCCAGGGGGTAGGGCTTGAGTACCGAACGATTTGATGAAGCTCTCAGGAAGTGGATGGACAGGGGAGGAGAGGCATGGGCGGATCCCATGGAGACGGATGCGGAACTCAAGCGCACATTCAAGGAGTACAAGGAGGGACTTCGGAGGGCCGCCCGTTCCGAGGAGTTGAGGAGGAAGCGTGATATGGAGTTTGCTGCGCAGGAGGAGGTACAGCGGCAGGAGCGGAGGCAGAGGAAGGATCGAGGAGATGAGCTCCGGGACAGGATGAAGCAGGCGCTGATCAGGCTCAGGGGGAGCAGCCATCGGAAACCGGATTAGTGCCCCTTGTCTTGATAATGGAATGGGGGGCGGGTGGCCGGCGTGCGGCCACCCATTTTTCTGTGACGGCTCTACGGTGCGTCGTTGTTCTCCGTGGGTGATCCGTGCTCTTGGTCGCGGGTCGTTTCCTGGGGTTCTTGGGTGAGGTGCTTTCGTGTCCGTGTTCCGCGTCGTGCGGTCCCGTCGGAACCTCGCCGCCGGTTGGCGGCGTCGGCCCACTTTTCGTACATCAGCCCCATGCCGAGTCCGATGGGGAGGATGGCGGTGGGGGTCACGCCCAGAGCGATGAGTGCGATGACGGTGGCCAGGACGGCCATGTAGGCGATGAGGTGCTCTCGCTCCGGACCGCGCCGGCTCGTACGGTTGGTCATGGTGCCTCCTGGGTGAGGTGCCGGGGGCCCGTCGGGTTTGCCGCGACGCTGAGCCGGCGGGTCCCGCTGGGAAGGCGCATTCAGGCGAATGACCCTCTGACCACACCGTGCTGTGCTGGAATGACCACCCGCAAGGAATGTCCGGACAACTCTGGACAGGGGCTCTGGAGCGGGGTAGGAGCCGGACGGGCAAGGGGGCACCGGCAGGTGCAAGGGGGCCGAAGGACGGGGCGGGGATGGGGCCAGACCCGTGGCCCGACGCCGGAGATCAATGACTTGGCGATCTTGCTGCGGCAGTGGCTGGACGAGTCGGGCCTCGGTATCACGGGGCTCATCGCCAAACTCACCCCGGACCACTTCGCGAACCACAGCGTGCCTGCCCGCGCCACGGTTTCGGACTGGCTCGGCGGCGTTGCTCTGAGATGGGACTTCGCTGAGGCCGTCATCGAGATCTGCTCGCCCGGCACCGCGATCGCGCGGGCACGGCGGCAGGAAGCGCGCGACCTGTGGGACAAGGCGGAGACGGCAAGAAGGCGGCTACAGCAGAACGATCAACCGGTCATCTCTCCCCGCCACCTCTCACGTCACCAGTTACTGTCCTGGCTCAGTCGACCTCTCGTCGGTCAGGACGAAGGGCAGCAGGAGCCGGAAGGCGCGAACGCCGGCCGGACGATCCGCGAAATTGCTCAAGAGGCGACGGATGCTGATGTCGCCGACATCGTCGACGCGCTGATGGACAGCATCCACCCCAGGACCTGGCTAGCCCTTCTCAAGGAGCTGAGAGTCCTCGGCAAGAAAGACCATGCGCTTCTGCTGGTCCATGAAATCGGAAAACGGGGAGACAGTCACAGAGTCCCGTCTATTGTGGAATTCCTCCGGACGGAGGGGCGATTCGGAGATGAGGTCATCCTCATCGATGCCATCGCAGAGTACCGGAACGCGGACTTCATTCTTCAAGTCCTGAGGGCCCTCAGAGCCGACAGGCAACTGTGGCCGGAGAAAGTCCTCGGCGAAAGAGTGGGCGTAAAGCGAGAGCCGTCAGAAACCCTGGCGATCCTCTCAGAACTGCGAGAACGTAAAGAATTCAATGTCCTGAGGAACGTGCTCTTGGGTGCGGCTAAGTGGCGTGAACCCACAGACCTGGCGCAACTGATCAAATATTTGCGTGAGAACAACATGGGCGAAGTGGCGGATCTGCTTCTCATGGCGGCGGGATCTGAGAGAGGCGCATCCTCGTTCGGTCATGTAGTTATGGCGGTAAAGGAAACTTGCCGTCCGGAAGACGTGGTCAAGCTTGCCCATGCCGCAGTCACCCAGCGAGCTGCCCAGCGGCTCGGCCCGCTCGTGAACACCATCGACAAGTCCGCAGTGTTCGACGAGGGCGTTCGGCACATCCTGACGAAACACAGCCGCATGAGATACGACTCCGCTTAACAGCCTGATGGTGATGGGCACGGCGGTGCGAGTTCGTGTTCACCGCGATCCACGCCGCCTGGCGAAGGAGGTCCGCCGCCGCGCGGGACACTCCGAGCAGCCGACGGCCGCGATCATCGACGCGCAGTCGATCAAGGCCGCAGGTCACCAAGGTCTGGGCGGACCACGGTTACGACGGCGAACTCGTGCCCTGGAGCCGCCGGACCCTCGGCCTCGACCTGGAGATCCCCGACCACCCCGGCCGCTGCAAGAGTCAGGGCTTCCAGGTCATTCCCAAACGCTGGATCGGGGAACGGGCCCTGGTGTGGATCATCCGGCGGCGCCGCTGCCTGCGCGACGCCCCGGCGATGGGGGTGCGGTAGACGGGGCGGTCAGTGTTCGAGGTCGGCGCGCATGGCGGTGAAGAGGCGGGCGGCGTCGGCCGGGGTGGTGCGGGGGAAGAGTGCGACGGCAGCGGTGGTGGTGTCGGACCAGCCGCAGATGACGTCGGTGGCGTTGGCGGATTCGGGCAGGCTGAGGCACTCGAGGGATCCGCCGAATGGGCCGGGCTGGTACGGCTTGGCGGTGGTGGGGGTGCCGGTGGAGCCGTTTTGCAGCGCGTAGTCGATCAGGCCGCGCCAAAGGTGCTCGCGACGCTTGTTCGGGTCCTCGGGAACACTGTCGACGCCAACGAAAAGGATGCGGCGGCCGGAGGTCTGCCCGGCACGGTTGTAGTCAGCGACCACCAGGTGCATGCCATCACGCATCTCGCCCGGGTCAACCGGGACGTCGGAGACCGCGCTGGCACCGGTGGCCTTGGTGAGCCCGCCGGCGGTGGCGGACTCGGCCAGCGTGTGCTTGCCGGAACCGGCGGGCGACGTGGAGGAGGCGGGCGCGGAGACAGTGGCGGAGGCGGCGGGAGGGGCTTCGGCTTCGGCTGCGGGGTCGCAGGCGGTCAGCGTCAGGGTGGTTGCGAGGGCGATCGTGGCGAGGAGGGTGCGGGGACTACGGATGGGCATGGCAGAGTCTCCCGGGGTGTGGTGGTCGGCTGGGCTGCTGGGCCCAATGGCCGCACGCTAGTGGCTGACTGGGCGGGCGGGTGGCCCGAGCCCAGTTCCCTTACAGCACCGGGACATGGTGGTGACGCAAGAACCTGGTGATGACGGGCACGCTGGTTCGAGTGTTGCGGGACGCGGCCGGTAGGCGCTGGACGGGGAGAGCGGTGGTGATGACGGGCAGGCGGCGCTGTACGGCGCCGCTGTGCTGGCGGGGACGGCGGCGCTTACGGCCCGTGGGCCGACAGGGCCGGGCACGAGACCGTCGTCCTGGCTTTGACCCTGCTGGCCAGCGCGTGGCGCGGGTGCCCTGCACCCTCCGCGCCCCCGCTCCACAAAACCTGGACCAGAACCGCTTTGCAGCCGCGCCTAACCCGCGCACCGGCGGGCGCCCGCCTTAGTCCGCCGTGCACCGCGGTGCCCCGCCCTCGATCGCTGCCCGCAGCCGCTCGGCCTCACCACGGTGCTGAAACGACCGCGCCGGCAGCGGGACTACCCCGACCTGATGCGGCCACACCTGGCCGCTCTGCGCGGGCAGGTACTGGTGGGTGATGGAGTTGTTGTCACCGATGACACTGTTCCGCACCATGATTTCGTTGTCGTCGCCGGAGACCCCGAGCCCCATGTTTCCGTCGGCCGACAGCCCGCGCTGGCCCGGCACACCCATGCCCGGCCCGCCCTCGTTCTTGCTGCGGCGGAAGGCGCTCATGGCTGCTGGTTCCCGTCGCCGGTGACGGCATCGCCGATACTGCCGCCCGCGCCCACGCCGCGCTCCCCGGCAACACCCAAGCCGACAGCCGCACCCGCGCCGCCGCCTGCGGTCGGTAGGGGCCTAGATGTGTTGTCCCGGGACGTTGGTGACACGCGTGCTGGGTTCTTGAAATGGGTGAGGGCCTTCTGGCTCGGTGTGGATTGCGACATCTACGCCAACTTCAGGAGGCCCTCGTGGTCCACCGTAGTGCGCCGCTGACCGAGACCGGGCGACTTCGTCTGGCGCGTTGTGTCGTCGATGACGGCTGGCCCGTGCGCCGGGCGGCAGAGCGTTTCCAGGTCAGCCACACCACCGCGGCCCGCTGGGCCGCCCGCTACCGGCTTCTGGGCGTCGCCGGAATGAGTGACCGCTCCAGCCGGCCCCGCCACCAGCCCCGCAGGACAGCAGCCGAGATCGAGACGGAAGTGCTCCGCCTCCGGCGGGAACACCGGATCGGTCCACTGCGGCTGGCAGTCCGGTGCCGTATCGCGGCCTCGACCGCCCACCGCATCCTCGTCCGCAACGGCCAGCCGCCCCTGGCGGCTCTGGACCGGGCCACCGGCGAACCCGTCCGCCGCTATGAACGCGCCCGGCCCGGCGAACTCGTCCACATCGACGTCAAGAAGCTCGGCCGGATCCCCGACGGCGGCGGCCACAGAGTCCTGGGCCGGGCCGCCGGCAGCCCGAACAAGGACCGCCGCAACGGCGCCGGATACGCCTACCTCCACACCGCCCTCGACGACCACACCCGACTCGCCTACACCGAAGACCTGCCCGACGAGACCGCCCCGACCTGCGCCGCCTTCCTCACCCGGGCCACCGCCTGGTTCGCGTCCCTGGGCATCACCGTCGAACGGGTCCTGACCGACAACGCCTGGGCCTACACCAAGCACACCTGGAGCCAGACCTGCCGCGATCTGGACATCCAGCCCCGATGGACCAGGCCCTGGCGCCCACAGACCAACGGCAAGGTCGAACGCTTCCACCGCACCCTGCTCGAAGAATGGGCCTACCAGAAGCCCTACACCTCAGACCGGCAGCGCCAGGAAGCTTTCACCGACTGGCTGCACTGGTACAACTACCACCGACCCCACACCGGCATCAGTGGCCAGACACCCGCCAGCCGCGTCACCAACCTGTCCGGACAACACACCTAGAGCGTGTCTCTTTGATCGGCTGGTCGGTTGATCGGATGTGTCCGTCCGGTTCGTGATCACTGATGCGATGTGGGGCCGGATCGAGCCGCTGATGCCGGCCGATCCGGTCCGCGGACGGCGGTGGGCCGATCACCGCCGCACCTTGGAGGCCATCGCGTGGAAATACCGCACCTGCTCGCCTTGGCGGGACCTACCGAAAGAACTCGGCTCATTCCAGACCGCTCACAAACGCCTGATCAGGTGGGCCGTGGACGGCACCTGGGAACGCATCCTTGCCGCGCTCCTGGCAGCGGCCGACGCTGATGCCGACATCGGCTGGACCGTCTCGGTGGACTCCACTGTCTGCCGGGCCCACCAGCACGCCGCCGGAGCCAGGAAAAAGGGGCTCCAGGCCAGGCCGAACCCGACGACCACGCGCTGGGACGCTCGCGCGGCGGCCTGACCACGAAGGTCCACCTCGCCAGCGACGGCCATGCGCGACCCCTGGCCCTTCGCGTCACCGCAGGCCAGGCGGGCGACGCTCCGGCCTTCGAGATGGTCATGACCGCCATCCGTGTTCCGCGAAGCGGAACCGGACGGCCGAGAACTCGCCCGGACATCGTCCTGGCGGACCGCGCGTACTCATCCCGCGCGATCCGAAGTTACCTCCGCCGACGCGGAATCCGCGCGGTCATCCCCCAGCCGTCCGACCAGGTCGGCCACCGGCTGCGGCGAGGCAGCGCGGGCGGCCGCCCGCCGACTTTCGACGCTGCGTCGTACAAGCAGCGCAACGCGGTCGAGCGATGCATCAACCGCCTCAAGCAGTGGCGCGGCCTGGCCATGCGAACCGACAAACTGGCCGTCGCCTACCAGGCCGCCCTCCACGTCGCCGCCATCCTCATATGGGCACGACGGTGATTAAGGACGGAGGCAGTCTAGGACTCGGGGGGCTTGGGGATAACTTCGCGTAGGCGGTCGAGGAGAACGCGGGCCGCAGGGCTCGAAGGGCCGCCGGCCTGCCAGGCGAGCGCGATGCGGGCACGCATCTCGGGCCGGACGATCCGCAGGGTGCGAAGGCGTCCGTCGAGGGGGGACTCGTTCTCACCGGCAGGTAGCACGGCGATGCCCAGGCCCCGCGCGGCAAGCTGCGAGAGCACGTGCGGGGCTGCCGCCTCGAAGGCGACCCGGGGCCGGAATCCTGCCTGAGCACAACCGCGTTCGAGCGCCGTGCGCACCCCGGTGCCGCGCGGCAGGCAGATCAGCGGCCGATCCCGCAGATCGGCGAGCGGGACGCTCGTACCGTCGACGCGGTCGAGAACGGGATCGCCTGGCGCGACAGCGGCGACCAGCGGGACATCGATCACCGTCTGGAAAGCCGCTCCGGGCGGGGGCGTCTCCTCTGCCGTTCCGAGGATGGCGATGTCCAGCTCGCCGGCCAGGAGCGCGGCCTGCATCCGCTCCGTGGTGTCCTCGGTGAGAGCCACCTCCACCGAGGGGTGGGCATCGTGGAAGTCCGCGAGTAAAGCGGCGATGTCGAAGGCGTGGCCAGTGGCGCCGGAGACCAGTCCGAGCGTGACCCGGCCACGTAGCAGCCCCGTGTAGGCATCGACCGTCTGCCGCACCGACTCCGCCGCGGCCAGCGCGGCCCGGGCGTACGGCAGGACCGCCCGGCCCACCTCGGTCGGCGTCACCGACCGGGCGGAGCGGTCGAGCAGGGGCTGCCCCAGCTCCTTCTCCAGCTGGCGGATCTGGGCGCTGAGGCCGGGCTGGGCCAGATGCAGCCGGGCGGCGGCTCGTGTGAAACCGCCTTCCTCGACGACACAGACGAAGTAGCGCAGCTGGCGGAGTTCCATAAGCAGTGATTCTAGATCGCAGCAGAACTATCTACTGGCGCTATCGATCTGTCGGCCTCAGGCTTGATCACATGGGGAACTCAACAGCCCGCAAGGGGAAGAGTGTCGAGGTCAGGGCGGCGATCGCGGCGGAACGCCGGGAACTGGCCGACTTGTTCGACACGTTGCGAACCGACCAGTGGAACGAGCAGAGCCTCTGTGCGGGATGGCGCGTTCGCGAGGTGGCGGCGCACATGTCGATGGGGTTCCGGCTCTCCTTGCCCACGATGCTCGGTGAACTGGTCAAGGCACGCGGGAACCTTCACCGCATGACCGATCAGGTCGCGCGCAGGGATTCGGCCGCCCACTCCACCATCGCGCTCGCCGCCTTCCTGCGGGACAACGCCCACCATCCCTGGACACCACCGGTCGGCGGGCTCACGGCGGCGCTCGGCCACGACGTCGTGCACGGGCTGGACATCACCGTCGCCCTCGGCCTCCACCGGCGCGTCCCCGAGAACCGGCTGCGCATCCTCCTCGATGACATCCGGCCCAGCGGCCTGAAGTTCTTCGGCGCCGACCTCGACGGAGTGCAGCTGTGCGCCGAGGACCTCGACTGGGCGTACGGCTCTGGCTCACCTGTCTTCGGCGCCGCCCAGGATCTCCTTCTGTTGGCCTACGGTCGCAGGCTTCCGGACGGCCGGCTACGAGGAGAACCGAGCGATCGTTTCACGCGATCCGCCGAGGAGGCATGAACCAGATGCGCACCCGCCTCCTCCTGGGTCTGTCCCTGTTCTCCACCGGTCTGCTTGCCGGAGCCTTCGGCTACGGCGCCGCCAACCTGGTCCCCACCTTCAACTCCGTGCCGATCGACATGAGACTGGACTTCCACACCGAGCTGATGAAGATGAACGGGATCACCGTGCAGGGGGCGATGGCGGTCTCGGCCCTCAGCGCCCTCACCCTGGCCGCCCTGACACGCGGACGAACCCAAGTCCTCGCAGCCACCGCAGGGCTCCTGACTGTCGCGTCCTTCCTGATCACCCGGTTCGGGAATGTCCCGATCAACGGCCGCATCAAGCAGTGGGCCGCCACCGCGCCGCCGGCCGACCATGCGGAGATCCTGAGCCGCTGGGAACTGTTCAACGATGCCCGTACCTGCACTGCCGCAGCTGCGTTCGCCATCCTGATCTCTGTTGCCCTGCGCCAGGCAGGCAGGCGAGCGACCGAGCACCACTGAACCCACCGCCGTCATCTCGACAGGTCGATGCGTCGCCCCTGGCGAACCCGTATGAGGGCGCGATCCGTGCCACACCACATTGGTCACCGATCACCGGGTGCGGCTGATCCACTGGCAATCCGTCAAGGAGACACGACCTAGGGGGTGTCTGCTTGAACGCGTGAGTAGTAGGTGGCTCCGGAGACTCGGCTCACTTCGATGTCAGCACCGACTGGGATGCTCCTGCGCATGAAGCAGAAGATCATGCCCACTCTCACCCAGATCACCGGAACACATGAGGTCCCTTCCGACCTGAGGCGTCAGCTCGTCGACTGCTGGATCGCAGTCACGAACGCGGGTGGTGCTGCCGGATTTCCTTTCCCCCCAGTCCATGACGACGACGTCGCACCGGTCGCAGACGAGCTCCTCAGCCATCTCGACCCGTCGCGCAGCCGCCTCATCATCGCCAGGTTCGGTGAGGCTCTTGCCGGATGGGTTGTCCTCAAAAGTGATCCCTTTCGGCTCGTCGCACACTGGGGAACGGTCCACCACCTCCAGACCCACCCCGGCTTCCGCAGCCTTGGTGTCGGCTCCGCTCTCATGCGAGAGCTGCGGACGGTGGCCCGTGACGAGCTGGGGCTTGAGCAGCTCCGTCTCACAGCCCGGGGGAGAGAAGGGTTGGAGGACTTCTACGGCCGCCTGGGATGGCGGGAGGTCGGCCGCTGGCCCAGCGCCTTGCGCTTCGCGCCCGACGACACCCGAGACGAGGTCCTGATGCTCCTCGATCCCCTCTGACCGACAACCCCTGAGGCGTGTCCTTTCGATCACTCGCGAGCCCAGATGAGGGTGGCGGAGAGGTGGAGGGCAGCCTGATAAACGATGGCCAGCTTGTCCGTCCGCATGGCCAGACCGCGCCACTGCTTGAGCCGGTTGATGCACCGTTCGACCGCGTTGCGCTGCTTGTATGTCGCGGCGTCGAAGACAGGTGGCCGACCACCGGTTCGGCCTCGCCGCAGACGGTGGCGGATCTGGTCGGAGGGCTGAGGGATGACTGCTCGGATCCCGCGTCGGCGGAGATGACTTCGGATCGCGCGGGACGAGTACGCGCGGTCCGCCAGGACGGCGCCTGGTCGGGTCCTCGGTCTTCCCGGCCCGCTTCGCGGAACACGAATGCCGGCCATGACGGCATGGAAGGCTGGTGCGTCGCCCGCCTGGCCCGCGGTGACGCGGAGGGCCAAGGGTCGTGCGTGGCTGTCGCTGGCGAGGTGGACTTTCGTGCTCAGGCCGCCGCGGGAACGTCCGAGCGCATGGTCGTCAGGCTCAGCCCGATCTGGCGCCCCTTTCTTTCTGGCTCCGGCGGCGTGCTGGTGCGCTCGGCAGACGGTGGAGTCCACCGACACGGTCCAGCCGATGTCGTCAGCACCGTCGGCCACTGCCAGAAGCACGGCGAGGATCCGTTCCCAAGTGCCGTCCACGGCCCACCTGAGCAGCCGTTTGTGAGCGGTCTGGAACGAGCCCAGCTCATCTGGCAGGTCCCGCCAGGGCGAGCCGGTGCGGTATTTCCACGCGATGGCCTCCAGGGTTCGGCGGTGATCGGCCCATCGCCGACCGCGGACCGGATCGGCCGGCATCCACGGCTCGATCCGGTCCCACATCGCATCAGTGATCACTAACCGGACGGACACAACGGATCAACCGACAAGCGAATCAAGGAGACACGCTCTAGGGGTCGGCGAGGTGAGGTGGTTGTTGTCGCCGGTCGTCGCCCGCCCGATGCCACCGCCGGCCTGAACGGACCGGGCACCGGCCACAGGCAGGGTGCCATCGCTGCGGGTGAGCGCGAACACCGACACAGCCAGCCCGATCACCCCCACGCCAGCTCCCACCACGCTGGCGATCTTGTCCACCTTCTCCAGATACGCCAGTCCCACGACCAGCACCAGTCCCACGACCACCGCAGCGCACACCACCGCGACAGCCGTCCATCCCCAAACCCCCTCGTCCAACAGCTCTTCCAGACCAGCCCCGTCCCTGGGCCGTCCACCGAACCTAGCGGCCGGCGGGTCCGGACGGGCGGGGTTCACCCCGGACGACCCCGAGAGCGATGGGAGGCGGCAGGGGCCGACTCCCGCTGGTTGCGGTACCGAAGGTGCCACCTCTGCTTGCGGCTTGTGGCAGCGTTCTCACCAGTACCCCGTGTTACGCCAGGTGCTTCTTCGGTCGGGGCTGGGCGTCGAGGAGTGCCCACCAGGCGTGGCCGTCGTGGTCGGTGTGGGCGCCGCAGGCGTCGACGGTGCGCAGTACCGCGACCTCCGCCGGGACGGGTCCCGCATCGTCCTGTTCGCCGGTCTGGTGGTTGAGGACCATGACGAGGATCTTGTCGTTCTGGTCGGCGAGGTGGACGCTGACGCGCTTCCCGCCGGCTGCCACGGCCGTGTGGACGAGGCCGTGGACTGTCTTGAGGAAGTCGTGCTCGTCGAGCAGTGGGTAGTCCCACTCGGCTACAGCAAGCGCGGCTTGTCCGGCGGCTTTCTTAGCCGCCCACTGGTCCGCACGGAACGCCAGCACCCTTGCCCGCCGACTGGTGACGACCAGCCGGGGTGGCACCCCGGTGAGCGATTTCGGCTTCGTCGTCGGCTGCGGCCGCGGCGGTTCCACCGGCTTCTTCTGCGGAGGCGGCGACTTCGGAGGAAAACTCGGCGGAACCTTCGGACCCCTGGCTTCCACAACCTCGCTCATATCCCACCACGCTACGCCGGTTGACTGCCCCGGCGCACGGGCATCGACCACAGTCGTCCACCGGCAACCCGTGTGAGGGCTCCCCGCTCGGGCGCCCCCTCGTGGGGATCGCAGCTCGATGCTCCCCTCGGGGACTGTCACGAGATGCGGGCATGCGGCAGAGCGGGTGCGGCGCCGCTGGAACGGGCGGGGGCTGGCCGTGCCGTTCTTACCGGCTTGCCGTTGATCTCCGGTGAGCAGCCGATGGTCCCCCGTCGCGGACCCACCAGCTGCTGCTGCTCACACCGCGGCGGTGCGTTGACACCGCCTGAGGGAGGGAACGCCATCATGAAGAAGACCGCGATGCTCGCCGCGACCGCGGCACTCGCCACCACGCTCCTCGCCGCACCGCAGGCTAGCGCTGCCACGCATCAGGGCGGGCTGCACTTCGGCGCGCTACAGTTCGACGGCCCGGGAGCGGATCTGCCGCAGACGAACGCGAAACTGAACGCCGAGTACGTCGACCTCCACAACAACACCCGCACCGCCGTCCAGCTCCGCGGCTACACCGTCAGGACTGCTTCCGGATACCTGTACACGTTCCCCACCTTCACCCTGGGCGCATGGAAGACGGTCAAGCTGAAGAACGGCCAGGGCGCCAACAGCACCGGCACCGTGTTCCGGAAGAAGAACAACTTCTGGTTCAACAACTCCTCCGGCTCCCTCACCCTCACCGCGCCCGGCGGCACCAAGAAGGACACCTGCTCCTGGCGGGCCAACGGCCGCGGCTCCACCACCTGCCACTGACACCGCGCCCGCTCCGGCCTGTCCGACCGAGACGCTGGGCCAGGCCGTCGCCCTTTCCGCGGGCGCTCGCGCCCGGCCCCTCGGGGGGATCGACCGCCCTCCGGTTCGGGCCGTCCGGAGCGACCCGAAACCGCTCGTTGCCGAACAGCTCGGCCGGACTGACCTCCGCACGTCTGACCACGGCAGGCGGCGCCGGGCCGTGGGAACCGACCGCCGACTCGTACGAATGGCCCGGCGCGCCCCATCCCCGCCCCTGAGAGGAACCCCCATATGACCACCATCGGCGACCCGACATTGTGCGTCGACCGCGCCCGGGTGCGCGGGGCGGCGGCTCGTATCGCTCCCGCGCACAGCGACTTCATGGACCAGCACCGCGCCTGGTATGCCCTGGTCGGCACGAACCTGTACTACGTCCGCGAACTGCTGGGGCAGGCCACCGGAGAGCCCGCCCCGGATGTCGTCACCTCTCGGAAGATCCTTGACGCGCTCGGCTTCCCCGTTTTCGCCCTCGGGTACCGGGACCTCCTGGACCACGGCCACCCTGCCCACCGCGAGTAGCACGGAGCCCGGCGGTGGGTTGCCCGGCGACCACGGTTGCTCTGCCGCCGGAGTCGGCCACCGTGACCAGGCTGCCGCTGTAGCCGCCGGGTCCGAGGGAATTGCAGCAGGCGTCAGCTGCCGTACGTGTACTGCGTCCGGTTGTCCACCGGGCTGGTGCCAGCGGCGTTGACGGCCTGGACGGAGACCTTCGTGGAGGCGGTGTCGGCCGGGGCCGTGACGGTGCAGGAGGTGGCGGTGCAAGCCAGGCCGGTCCCATTGCGGCCGGTCCCGAAGGTGACGGCGGTGGTGTCGGCCAGGTTGGTGCCGGTCAAGGTCACCTTGTTGCCTCCGGCCGCCGGACCGCCTGCTGGGCTGACCGCGGTGATGGTCGCTGGCCCGTACGCGTACCGGCCTGCGGCTACGGGGGCGCTCCAGCCGTACGGGTTGTGGACGCGGACGTCGACCATGCCGATGACACCGGCCGGGACCTTCATGGTGCAGATCGTCGGTGAGGAGCAGTTGCCGGAGGCGGCGTAGTTGGTGCCGAAGGCGACGCTGTTGGCGCCGGTGAAGTTGGTGCCGGTGATGGTCACCAGGTTCCGGCCTGCCACCGGCCCGTTGTTCGGGCTGAGCGCGGTCAGGGGCGGGAGGGGGGAGGTGTAGGTGAAGCGGGTGGCGCTGTTGGCCGCGCTGGTGCCGCCGGGATTGGTGGCCCGCACGTCGACCGCGGCGCCTTCAGTGCCGGAGGGGGGTGGTCGCCGTGCAGGTGGTGGACGAGGTGCAGGAGACGTTGGTGGCGTTGCGGCCGGGGCCGAAGGCGATCGAGGTGGTACCGGTCAGCGAGGTACCGGTGATGGTGACCTGGGTGCCGCCGGCGGCCGTTCCCGAGGTCGGGCTGATGCCGGTGACCACGGGCAGCCGGTGGTAGATGTAGTAGACGTCCGGGCCGTGGCCGAGGCTGTCGCCGCCGTCGGTCTCCAACGACACCGGGTAGGACGTCGCGTACTGGCCGGGCGGGACCGTTCCGGTGCAGGTAGTGGCCGTGCACACGACGTCGGTTGCGTAGGCGTCGGTCCAGAACGCGATCCTGGTCGCCTTCGGATCGGTGCCGACCAGGTTGGTTCCAGTGATCTTGAGCGTGTTCCCGCCCGCCTGCGGGCCGGCCGCAGGGCTGATCGAGGTGACCTGCGGCCGCTCAGCTGCCGCTGCGGTCCCTGACACCGTGACGAGACCGGCCAGGGCCAGCAACGCTGCGGCGACGGCAGCAGCCCGGTTTGTGAACCGGCGCCGGCGGGCGGGAGATAGGCCGGAGGATGTCATGAGGTGGTCCTCTCTGAGAAGCTCCCGGCACGGTCGGGAACCCGGCGGGTCCCCGACTCTCACGCCGAGAGGTCGCATTCCTGACCGGCGCTGGCCGGCCGTGTGACCGATCCCCTGTACTCGCTTAGCAGCAGCCGAACGTGGCAGAGGTTGTCGGAGCCCGAGACGATGACGCAGCCGCATTCTGGTCAGCGGAATCCTGCGCAGGGCGGAGCAGCTAGGCCAGGGTCTGCAGGCTCGCCGCCGACAGGTTCCCCGGCCGGCAGCATCGAGCTTTTGGGGCTTCGACCGAAGGCACACGTCCATCGGGCCCGGCGGGGTTAGGCGGCGGGGTCGTAGGTGATGCGGGCGTTGGGGCAGTCGGCCGCGTACCGCAGGAGTGCCTCGCGCTCGGCGGGGTCGACGGCCAGGCCCCAGCGGTGCTTGGTGGCCACCCATTCGCCGAGGTAGCGGCAGTGGACCGCGGGCATCGGCATCCAGGTGGCCGGGTCCTGGTCGGACTTCTGCCGGTTGGAGCGGGCGGTGACGCCGACGAGGGTGACGTCGGAGCCGAGGTCGTTGGCGTAGCGGCGGCGGCGTTCGGTGGTCCAGCCGTAGCCGCCGCTGTCGTGGACTTCGGCGAGCGGGACCATGTGGTCGATGTCGACGCCGGACGGGCCCTGGACGAGGACGTCGTCGTAGTAGGAGTGCCACACCCCGCCGGTCAGGGAGCAGCCGGCGCCGACGGTCGGGGCTTCGATGGCCTCGGCGATCAGGACGTCGTTGCGGGCGGTGCAGCCGTTCTTGCAGAGTAAGCCCGGGACGCGGTGGCAGGGTTGCCCCTGCTCCGTCTCCCCGGGCTTCTCGCCGAACCCGCCGTGCGCCTCTCGGCGCAACGGGCTCTCCACGACACCTGCCGTCAGGCCGGTTGCGTCCATGGGTTGGGGATCTTGCTGCCGCGATGGCGGTACCGGACGATCGGGATATCCGCGATCCTCCGCAGCTTGACCTCGCCCGCTGTGATCGGCTGCCACTCCCCGGAGGGGGTGCAGCCGCCGTCGGACGTCTCCGAAGCTCCAGTCGTGCCGCGATCGCAGCATCCGTACGACTCTCCACCAGGTGAACGCATCCACCATGGCGAAGACCCGTTTCGCGATCGCGTACTTGAAGTACTGAGCCCATCCGTGTCTGATCAGGTTGAGCCTGGTCAGCACGTGTTCCATGTCGTGTTGCGACAGCCTGTGGGTCAGGGCACGAACCTTCATCTTGACCGAGCGCACGGCGCGCCGGGAGATGTCGGTGTAGACGTGCCACTTGTTCGTCCCTCGCTTGCGGCGCCACTGGATGCGGAACCCCAGGAAGTCGAACCCCTCGCTCAGGTGGACGATCCGGGTCTTGGCTGGTGACAGCCTCAGCCCGATCTGCGCCAGAACCTGTGCGATCTCGTCGCGCAATGCCGTGGTGTCCTGCTCGGTCCCATGGACCATGACCGCGAAATCGTCCGCGTAGCGGACGATTCGCCATCTTGGCAGGCCATCGCGGCGCCGGTTGCGCCTCAGCCGGTCGGTGGACAACACCCCGCCGTCCTCCCACGCCCCGTGCACGTGCTCATCGAGCACTGACAGAGCGATGTTGGCCAGCAGCGGGGACAGGATGCCCCCTTGCGGTGTACCGGTCAGGGTGTCCCGTTGCTCGCCGATTTCCGTCAGGATCCCGGCTTTCAGGAACGCCTTCACCAAGCCCAGGACCTTCTTGTCCTTGATCCTCCTCCTGACCCGATCCATCAGTGCGGCGTGGTCGATCTCGTCGAAGCACGCCTCGATGTCCGCGTCCAGCACCCAGCGGTAGCCCTTGGTGCCAAAGGAGTGGATCTCGGCAATCGCGTCCTGCGCCCGCCGCATCGGCCGGAACCCGTACGAGACCGGCTTGAAGTCGGCCTCGAAGATGGGCTCCAGCACCAGCTTCAGCGCAGCCTGGACGACCCGGTCCGCGACGGTCGGAATTCCCAGCCGCCGCAGTTTCCCGGACCCGCCCGGCTTGGGAATCTGCTTCTCCCTCACCGGCAGGGCTCTGAACGCCCCCGACCTGAGTCGGGCGCGAAGGTCGTCCAGAAACCGCAGAACCCCGATCTGCTCTTCCACGTCGGCGACCGTCAGATCGTCGATGCCGGCAGTACGGGCCCCCTGGTTTCCCGCGACCCGGTCGAACGCCATCGTCAGCGTCGCCGGGTCGTGCACGAGGTTGAACAGGTCGTCGAACCGGCGGCCAGGATCGGCCGCCGCCCAACGGTGAAGTTTGGCCTGCATCTCCGATACCCGCTGCCGGGGCCCCAACGGAGCCTCGTCTGGCGGTGCGCCGTCATTCGCCGGTGCGTCTTTCGGCATTGCAGCCTCCTCCCCTCTCGATATCGCTGCCGCCCTTCCCCATGTGCCGGGATCTCCCCGGCTCGGAGTACTACGGCGGCTCCGCCCCACCAGGCCATTCGGCGGTCGATGCGCCTATCCCCTCCCGCACGGCTGGAAGCCGCGGGTCAGGGAACCGCACCTGGTGGTTCCCGTGTTCACTGTGATTCGCTCGATGGAGTAGGAGCCCGGCTATGTCCCCGCGGCATCGCCATGAGTACGCCGCAGACATTCCTCATGGCCTCCGGGTCAGCGACAACAGACCTCCCCAGGAGTTCCGACCACCCTTGCGGGTGATCGTGCGCACCGCATCCGGCCCATATCCGCCAGGTTGGAGCCGGTGGAAGAGTGAAGGACGTAACAACGCCGGTTCCTCGCGTACTCCTCTCCATCACGCTCGTCGGACCCACGTCATCTGGCAGTGCTGACGCGTCCCGTCTTTGTCAGGGCTGCTCCCGTCCTCCCCGGCACCACCCGGATCAGACTGCCCTCAGCTTCACCGTCCTGCTGCGACAGGATCAGCAGCGGGGGTCTCTCACCCTCGCTCGAACCACAGCGCCTCACGGCGCAAGTCGTCGTCCTTCCAGTGCGGGTACAGCTCCCGCTTGTAGCCGTCGCGGATCTCCTCTGCCACCGGCAGTGCGGTGATGCCGTCGATGAGGGTGACCTCGTCGGCCTGGGCGGGGGAGGCGGGGGCGAGTACGGCGAAGGCGAGGGCAGCGGCCATGAGGCCACGCCGGAAGTTTGTGATCATGAACCTGGTGATACCGGCTCAGCAGTGCACCGATCGAGCCGGGATCGGGCGTCTCACTCCACCGGGGGAGGGGATTCACCGCAGAACCGTGCCTGCTTCCGCCGATCCACCCGAAGGCGGTGGCACCGGTTTGTCGAGGAGCTCACCTCGCTGGCGAGTGCCGTCGGAGCCGCCGGTGAGGGTGCACCCGTCGTGGCGGACGACCCGGTCGATCATCGTGGCGGCCACGACGATGTCGGAGAAGTCTCTCCCCGCGATCAGCGATGCGATTCGGAGATCGTGGCGACTGATCGCAAGGGGACAGCCGGGGTAGGAGGAGATCCTCGGCGAGTGGCTACGGGGCACTGTCGTACCTGCCGCCTAGGATCCGGGCGTGGCAGACGAACAAGTAGACGAACCAACAGCCCGGCAGAGACTCGTCGAGCTCAAGTTGGCCAGCGAGGCAGCACGCGTCGAGGCGCTGCAGGGGCCGTACTCGGCGGAGCGATGGCGCCACTGGTTGGAGGCGGCGGCCGTCTTCGGTGACGCGGTGACGGAGCACGCCAAGCAGTACGGGCTGGAGAATCGATTCAAGCTGGAGAAGGACGTTGTGACGAAGGCGCTGCACCCGAGTCCGGCTGAGGACTGACAGACATCACGCCCGGTCCGCTGACGTTCAGATGCCCCACCCTGGGTGGAGGCGGCAAGGCCCTGCGGCGGGCCGGCTTGGTGGTGTACGCGCGGTTCGGGGTGGCCTGCGATGACGTCCTCCGGGCGAGCGTCCGCAGGGCGGCGGCCGGCGGCGGTTTCCAAGCCACCGTGTCGCTGGTGGAGGCGGGTTTCCAGGGCCGGCGGACGTCGCGTGGCCACCGTTGGTGGTCTCGTTGACGGCGGTGCGTATCCCTACGATGGCCGCTATGGCCTCTGAGTGGGAAGTTCGGTTCCGGTCGCTGGACGGTACGAACCTGGTGGGGACGGTGACGCCGCCCGTAGGAGCGACCACCGGGCTCGCTGTGCTGGTGCACGGTGCGGGGGTGACGCGGGAGGAGGGCGGCTTCTTCACTAGGCTCGCGGTCGGCCTGGCCGGGGCGGGCGTGAAGTGTCTGCGGTTCGATCTTCGGGCACACGGGGGGAGCGGTGGCCGCCCTCACGACATCACGATCGCGGGGATCGCCAACGACATCCGGGCCGCCAGCGACCGGTTGCGGCAGGAGATCGGCGTGGACGGTCCGCTCCATGTGATCGCGGCGTCGTTCTCCGGGGGCGCGGCGGCCCTGCACGCGGCTTCCCGGCCGCGGGATCTGGAGCGTCTGGTGCTGCTGAACCCGCGTCTGGACTACCGCGACCGGTACGTCGACAGTCGCCCGTACTTCCGGGGCGACTACATCACCGCCGAGGCGGGCCGGGACCTGGATGAGCGGGGCTTCACCGAGATGTCGCCGTTCGAGCTGGGCAGGGCCCTGCACAACGAGGCCTTCCACCTGGACCCCGAGGTGTACCTGCGGGGGGTGCGCACGCCGGTGCTGATGGTGCACGGAACGAAGGACACCTTCGTCCCGGTGGAGTCCTCCCGCCGGTATCTGCCGCACTTCGCCGGTCCGGCCGAGCTTCTCGAACTGGAAGGTGCGCAGCACGGTTTCGCCGTGCACGAGGATCCCGGCTATGCGGATCCGCAGACGCAGCTGTGGCAGGCGCAGGTCATCGAGCGGGTGACGGGTTTCCTGACGGTTTAGACGGTCAGGGCGGTGAGAGCCTGACGGAGTTCGCGTACGGCGGGCCGTCGGGCGTGGGGGCGTAGCTGGGCGGCGGTACGGCGCAGTTCTCTGAGGGCTTGGCCGTAGCCGGGGGCGGCGGCAAGGCGGAGTGCGGTCAGGCCGGTGGACGCGGCCTGGTCGGGTTCGCCGGCTGCGGCCAAGGCGCCGGAGAGGTGGGCGGTGAAGAACGCCCGGTCTCTCGGGGCGAACGCACCCCGGGTCAGGTGCTGCTGGAGGAGGTCGACGGCGCGGCCGGCCTGGCCGGCCTCGCGGTGGCTGATGGCGCTCTGGGCCATCAACCGGTCCAAGCCGTATCCGGCGCACAGCGGGCCGCTGCAGCTTGCGGGTTCGGCGGGCGGGGCCTGGTCGAGGGCGTGGTGGGCGGCGGCGAGGGTGCGGGCGACGGCGTCGGGCGGGGCACCGGTCAGCGCGAGCGCGCGGGCTTCCTGCTGGAGGGCTTCGGCCTGAGCCCGTGGCGGAAGCGCCCAGGGGCCGTGGGCCGCGGCGTGTGCGAGGTCGAGCATGCGCGCGGGATCGTGGCGGTCGGTGGCCTGGGCCTTGCGGAGCAGGACGTAGGCGTGCATCGGTCCGTCACCGGTGACGGTGGCCCACTCGGCCGCCCGGTCGTGGAAGTAGACCGTGACGTGAGCGGGTGATCCCCCGTCCCGGTGGAGCCAGGCGGTGAACTCGGCTGCCCGGGCCCCGATGGACAGCAGCTCGCTGCGGACCGGTGAGGTGACCTCACGGACCAAGGCGTCGATGACGGCCAGGAGTTCCATCGCGGCCGGCAGGACCTGGCGTGGGCCTGTGCTGCTGTCGGCGCGGGCGATCTCATCGAGGGCGGCGCGCAGGTGACCGGCCAGGCCGTGACCGCCGTACCGGCGGGCGTTCGCGAGCGCGGCCTCCAGCCGCCCCGGCCCGCCGACCGGAGCGAGCCAGGACGTCGCCGCGACCCCGCCCTGCAGAAACGTCCGCCTGCGCACCGCGTCCTCCTCGACGCCGGTTGCCCGTTCTTCGGCAGTGCCGGCGGGCGGGGTGAAACCCAGCTCCTCCAGGGGGCAGTGGAACATCGCCACCAGGATGCGCCGTGCCTGGATGTTGGGCCACCCGGGCCTCGCGGATTCCCACCGTCGCACCTGGCGCACGTCGATGCCGGCGGGCTCGCCCAGCGCGGCGGCGTGCGCCGCGTAGGCGTCGGCGACATCGGCCTGGCTGTGCCATCCGCGTTCGCGGCGGGCGGTACGGAAGGCGGGGTTCCCCGGCTGTTGGGACATGGCGACCCTCAGGACGGCTGCAGGCTGCACCGGGATCGGGCCGGTGCTGTGTGTACCCAAGACACTACTCCCGCGAAATGTCCTGCGATGTGTCCTCGTTGCTTCCCGCGCCCGCTTCTACCGTCCGAGGTGAGGGTTACGCAGGCGGTCTGCCAGAGCCCGGCCGCACCGACTGTCGAGGGAGGACACGTGAGGACACCCGTGCGAGCTCACACGTTCCGAGCCGTGAGGGAGGAGGACACCCTTCGTAGGCTGCCGGTCGACGTCGTCGCGATCAGCGAGAGCGTCTCGACGATCCTCGAACCCCGCGACATTCCCCCTCCGGCCGCCCTGCGTGGCCTGTGGCTGTCCTGGCTCGACGGCCACCTCAGACTCCTGCTGTCCGTCCTCGATGCCCGCGGCCAGGAGCCGCCCAGTACCGGAGACGCCACGCTCGTTGCGGACGCGGCCGCCTACGTCGATGACATATTGGGAGATGGGCTGGAAGATGACGCCCCGGCGGCGTACGTCCAGCTTCAGGAACTCGCGCGCACCTGCGGCATCCTTCTGGGCCTCGCCACCGACCTCACCGCGGTACCGAACACGACAGGGCACTCGGACCGTTGAGGCGAAGGGACGCGATGTGAGGGCGAGGGAGCGCGGGTCCGGATCCGATGCGCCGCTTCCTCGCAGCTGTTCTCGCCCAACGGAGCGCGAGGCCGCTCTGCTTTCGTGGCCGGTCAGCAAGGGACGCACAGACCAACAAATGTGATCACCGCATGGAGGTGTTCCGGGCAAAACCGGGCTCTTTCCGGTGCTCGTTAACGGCAGGCTTCGCCGAATCCGTTGATGAGTGACGGCGCACAACACGCGCCGTGACCATCGAAAGATCGGAAGCCTTCGCATGACCTGGGAGTCGGTCGAGCACATCTCGACCATCTTGAGCGCGGTCAACGCGCTGGGTGCCCTCGGGTACCAGCCCTGGGCCGTGAGGTTGCTCAGGTGCCTGCCCCGCAGCAAGGAACCGGCAACGCCGGGACCACCCCCGCGCCTGCCAGAGCAACCCCATCGGTGCGCGGGCCGTACCGTCGTACGGGTCGAAACCCCCGACGGCCACGTCGTGACCATCTGGTCGAACCACCCGCCCGCCGTCGCGGCGCCGAACGGGGAGTCCTCTCTGTGGTAGCCGACGGAACGTCCGGCGAGGCGCTGCTGCGCCGGCCGCCGGACGCGGAGCGCCGGCTGGAGGCTATCTACCTCGACTACCTGCGCGAGGCCAACGCGCGCCTGTCGAAGTTCTCCGCGCTGCCGCCGACACAGCGCGAAGACGTCGCCCAGGAGGCCTACATCAACGTCTCGGAGAGCCTGCGGCTGCGCGGCTTCGACCCGGGCGAGAAGCTGATGGCCTATCTCCTGCGAGCGGCGGAGAACCTCGCCAAGGACGGCCTGCGCCGCGAACGGATGATCCCGGTCGACGACGAACTGCTCGATGTCCTGCGCGAGCAGAAGACGGCTTGGCCAGAGGACACAGACGACCGCCGGGCCGAACTCGTCGAGGACGCGATCGAGGCGATGACCGAAGGCAGACAACGCCAGGTGGCCGCACTGATGCTGGCGGGCCTGGAATCGAAGGAGATCGCGGAGGAGCTCGGCATATCCACCACCCATGTCCGGGTACAGCGCCACCGGGCGGTGCGGGAACTGCGGCAGCGGCTCCAGGACCTTCCTACACGGCGGCCAAGAGAAACACAGCAAGGGGAAGAGGGCTCAGGTGAGTGACATGAGCGGGCACGGCGGCCGGCGCGGCGGACAGCAGGGTCCGCCGACGTCTCCATCCGGCTTGGAGGGGCTGCTGGCCGCGCTGAGGGGCCCCATCGACTTCTGGGACCGTCCGGCCGGTGACTGGCCCGGTGACCCGGGCGCCGACGGCACCTCCGACCAGGCGCGCGCCCACGCGAACGCCTGCTACCGGCTGGGAACGAAGGCGCTGCGACGCGGCGAACTGCAGTCGGCGGCGAACTGGCTGTCTACGGCGGCCGAGCAGGACCACCCCGGAGCCCTGTTCCGTCTCGCCGTCGTCACCCACCGCCTCCTCGGCGACGAGGGGCTCGACGACGTGCTCTTCCTGCTGGCCGCGGCGGCCGAAGCGGGTCACGGCGACGCACGCCCCCTCGCGCGGCTGGCGGCTGCCTCCGGCCCCGGTACGCCCGAGCCCGGTGAGGACGGCGCCCCCGCGGAGGACCCGGAATTCGCCGACGAGCTGCGCCGAGCCCTCACCCGCGGACACACCCCACCCCACCCCACACCCGAACCGGAAGGGGTCTGGGCGACCGGGCACGGCCAGCCCGCCCCGGCCACCCCCTCCACCGGATTCCGCCCACCTGCCGCCGACAGTCTCACCTGGTCGGTAAACCCGCTCCGACCTCCCGGCCTGACCGTAGCCGCCCGTCAGGTCCCCGGCCGCAGCCCCGCACCCGAACGTTGGCGAACCGTCGAAAGGTCGCTGCGCATCCTGCACACCCTGCAGGGATCCTCGGTGGCCCTGAGCGCGGCACAGCTGGCCAAGGCCACCAGCCTTCCCAAGCAGATCCTGGAGCGGCTCCTGGTCTGGCTCTGCGGACAGGGCCTAACCCAGCTCCTGGCCGACGGAGGGTTCGCACCCGGTCCCGTCCTGGGAACACTCACCGACCGCCGGGCAGGGCCCGCCCAGGACGCCGTGCAGCAGACACTGGCCGCGCTGCGCGACGCGGTCGGGGCCGCCGTATACGTCAGCCGCTACACCGACGGGGAGGTCGACATCGCCCGCTACTCGGCGGGCCCCGCAGCCCCACAGGTGTACGAGTGGGTCGACTTCAAGGCGTCCGCGCGCGCCAGCGCCGTCGGCAAGAGCCTGCTCGCACAACTCTCCTACGAGGAAAGGATGGATCACCTCTCCCGCCACCGGGCGGCACGACTGACCTCACGGACCATCACCGACCATCGGCTGCTGTTCCACGATATCGACGGACGCGGTCCCGACGCACCCCAGTTCGACCGGCAGGAATACTCCACCGGCGAGGTGTGCGTCGCCATCCCCCTGCACCGCGGCGGCGGCGCCGACTGTCTCGCGCTGTCCCTGCCTGTCGCCCAGCAGCACCGACTCGAAGAAGCCGCACGGATCCTGTCACGCAGGTCCAACGCCGTCCTGCTGTCGCTACTGCTCGCGGGCGAACCCCCCATGGAGCGATCCGCGCAGATGCAGGGAGCGATCGTCGTGGTCCCGCCCCTGGAATGGACCCAAAAGCCACAGGATGCCATCACCCTGGTGCCGCCCCAGGCAGTGCTGATCCCCCAGCACTCCAGAAGCGCGCCACCGACCCCCGAGCACGGAATACCAACCGACCCCGCCACCACGTCCCCAGCCCGAGGGCCTAACCCGCCCGGTGCGGAAAGGAGCAACCACCAGCACAACGACTTCTTCAGCGACACCCTCGTGCCACCCCCGACAGGACACGAGAACACACCGGACCCGAGGCCTCTGGTCGCAATGGCGCCCATGAACGAGGTATGCCCGGCGTGACCTCGCCGGTCCTCCAGGACGAGGGATCAGGCCGTGGTGGCCAAGCCCTCGGGCGGACAGTGGCGCAGACGGCGATGCGGGAAGCCGGAAGGCCTTCCGGTCCCGTAGGCCGTGCGGGCTTTCCGCGTGGCCAAGACACATATACAGGGAGAAGTTCACATGCTTGGTGCGCGACGAAGCCTGATGGTGGCGATGGTGGCCGGCGCGGCAATGATCGGCAGTGCTGCGATGGCCTTCGCCGATGCTGATGTGCAGGGAGCAGTCACGTACTCGCCCGGAGCGGGCTCGGGCAACCTCGTCCAGGTGCCGATCCACATCCCGGTCAACGTCTGCGGCAACACCGTCATCATCATCGGGCCACTGAACCCATCGTTCGGCAACATCTGCGGCAACGCCTGATCCGGACGGTCCGAAGACCCCGGTCCACGCTGCCGAACAAACGAGGCGGCGTGGACCGGTGACCCGGCCGACCACAGAGCAGCGGCTGCGCCTCGATCGCCCTCGCGGTGAGCTGGCCGGCTGTCGGTGGCTGTTGGTGCAAGCGCCCGCAGCACCTCGCAGCGGGCAGCCGAGAGGCCGCCCTGGCCCGCGTGCCTTGTCCTATAGCCTTGCTCGGTCGCCTGCTGGGGCTGGAACGAGGCCGGGAGAGAAACATCGTGGAGAAGGTCCTTATCGCCGGTGGAGCCGGCTACATCGGCAGCACGGTCGCTTCGGCCTGCCTGGACGCGGGCATCACCCCGGTGATCCTCGACAACCTGGTTCGGGGCCGCCGTGAGTTCACCGAGGGCCGCACCTTCTACGAGGGCGACATCGTCGACGGTGCGCTGGTGGACCGGATCTTCGCCGAGCACCCGGACATCTCCGCCGTGGTGCACTGCGCCGCGCTGATCGTGGTCCCGGAATCCGTCGCGGACCCGATCGGCTACTACACGGCGAACGTGACCAAGAGCCTCGAGTTCGTCAGCCACCTGCACCGCAACGGCTGCGACCGGATCATCTTCAGCAGCTCGGCCTCCATCTACCAGGCCGAGGACGGCTCGCCGGTCAACGAGGACTCGCCGCTGGCGCCGCAGAGCCCCTACGCGCGGACCAAGGCCGTGTGCGAGGAGATGTTCGCCGACATCTCAGTGGCCGGCCCCCGCGTGCTGTCCCTGCGGTACTTCAACCCGATCGGGGCCGATCCCGAGCGGAGGACCGGGCTCCAGCTCAAGCGGCCCAGCCACGCCCTGGGTGTGCTCATCCAGGCGCACCAGGAGGGCCGCCCGTTCCCGATCACCGGGACGAACTACCCGACGCGAGATGGCTCGGGCATCCGGGACTACGTGCACGTGTGGGATCTCGCCGCGGCTCACGTCGCGGCGATCCAGCGCTTCGACTCCATCCTCACGGAGTCGAAGCGCTCGATCGCGATCAACCTCGGCACGGGCAGCGGGACCACGGTCCGCGAGTTGTGCGAGGCGTTCAACAACGTCGTCAGCGCGCCCCTGGCCACGATCGACGCGGACCCGCGCCCCGGCGACGTGGCCGGCGGCTACACCAAGAGCGACCGGGCTGCTCAGCTGCTGGGATGGACGCCGAAGCTGTCCTTGGAGGACGGTATCCGATCCGCGCTGGAGTGGATCCCGGTGCGCGACGAGCTGCTGAAGGACTAGGTTCTGTCTCTTTGGTCAGCGTCGGGTCCAGATGAGGATGCCGGCGAGGTGGAGTGCGGCCTGGTAGGCGATGGCGAGCTTGTCGGTTCGTGTGGCCAGGCCGCGCCACTGCTTGAGCCGGTTGATGCAGCGTTCGACCGTGTTCCGCTGCTTGTAGACCTCTCGGTCAAAGCCAGGCGGGCGGCCGCCTCGGTGGCCTCGCCGCAGGCGGTGGCCGATCTGGTCGGACGGCTGCGGGATGACCGCGCGGATGCCCCGGCGTCGCAGGTGGCTGCGGATGGCTCGGGAGGAGTAGGCCCGGTCGGCCAGAACGACGAAGGGGCGGGTCCGCGGCCTGCCCGTGCCTCTGCGGGGCACCCGGATGCGGGCCATCACCGTCTCGAAGGCGGGTGCGTCACCGGCCTGGCCTGCGGTGACGGTGAATGCCAGCGGCCGTGCCCCACCGTCCGCGGCCAGGTGAACCTTGGTGCTCAGCCCGCCGCGTGAGCGTCCGAGCGCGTGATCGGAGGGCTCGCCGGAGCGGGCCGCCCCCTTTTGCGTGCGCCGGCCGCGTGCTGGTGGGCTCGGACGACCGTGGAGTCCACTGACACGGTCCAGTCGATGTCGTCGTCGGCGTCCGCCGCTGCCAGGACGGAGGCGAGGATTTTCTCCCAGGTGCCGTCGACGGCCCATCTGAGCAGTCGTTTGTGAGCGGTCTGGAACGACCCGAGCTCGTCGGGCAGGTCCCGCCAGGGCGAGCTCGTGCGGTACTTCCAAGCGATGGCCTCAAGGGTGCGGCGGTGGTCGGCCCACCGCCGGCCGCGGACCGGATCGGCCGGCATCAGCGGCTCGATCCGGCCCCACATCGCATCAGTGATCACTAATCGGACAGACACATCCGATCAACTGACCAACCCATCAAAGAGACACGCTCTAGCCCTTCACCCGCCCGCTTCGCCCCTCCCGGACGTCTGCCGGGACAAGCGCCGCTTCGAGGGCGAGGATGCGCTCGACGGCGGGCCCGATCCAGGCCCCGTCCCACCGGTGCACTGCCGGGGCGTCCCGGTAGGCGTCATGGGGGACATCGAGCCTCTGGAGTAGCCGGCGGCCGGCGATCCAGTCGGCTCCCAGGGTTCCGACACCCCCGAGCGCGATGCGGCGGGCGCCGCGGAGGGCGTCCGCGTGACGGCGAAGGTTCCGCCGTACGTCGTACTCGTCGAGCCGCGCGGCACTGCCTGCGACCCCCACGAGTTGCGGGCGCTGCGGCCGGTCGGCGAGCAGCGAGGCGTCCCAGACGCTGGCCACGCCGAAGAGGTCGGGATGCCGGGCAAGCAGGTTCAGCACAGCGAAGCCGCCCTTGCTGAAGCCCAGCAGGTGCACCAGCGCCCGGAATCCCGTCGAGGCTGCGGCCGTACTTGCTGCCGTCCCCTTCTCGACGGGCAGGGCGAGTACGACCCTGTGCACCCGCTGCTCGGGGAGAACCACGGTGACGGGCCTTGGCCGTTCTGGGTCTGATCAGACCGTAGGGCCATGTGCGCTGGAGTGCGGCGAGGGCCTTGCCGTCAGGTGCTGGCGTTGCCGTGGTTGTCGATCACGGGAATGAGGACGCGGAGACGGCCCAGCTGTTGAGCACCCTGCTGCCGAAGCCCTCCTCCTGCGCTGACATCCGACATAGCTGTCGGCCAGCGCGGCCTCGGTTGCAGCTGTGCTTACACGGTGGCTGTCCAGAGGCCCTGCGATGTGAAGAGAGCCAGGCGCCGGAGGCTGTTGGCTCAGGCGGGCTCGACGTGGAGCAGCAGCAGGTCGAACTCGGGGCCGTCGGGTGTGTTGCGGTAGGGGCCGGCGTACTGGTAGCCGAGGCGGGTGTAGAGCTGGCGGCCTCGGTCGTTGGTGGGCAGGGCGAGCAGGGAGGACCAGTTCGGGGCGATGGCGGTGATGAGGGCTTGGTGCATGCGGGTTCCTATGCCCTGGGATTGCCAAGGCTGGCGGACGGCCAGCTCGCACAGTCCCATCAGCCGTTCGGTGCGTGCGGCTTCGGGGACGGTGGGGAGGAGGTCGGTGCCGAACCAGTAGGTGGCGGTGCAGGGGAAGGCGTAGCCCATGCCGGTGGGGGTGCCGCCGGAGTAGGCGATGACCAGGGTGATGCCTTCGTGGCGGAGGTGGCCGGTGATCTGGCGGCGGAGCGCGGGGACGGACAGCCCGGCGGTGGCAGCCTGGGGGTTGCTGACGAGTTCGGGGTGGGCGTCGGCCCAGATGTCGGCGGCGACGTCGAGCAGGGCGGGGACCTGGCCCGGGCCGTAGGTGCGGATCACCGTGTCCGTGCTGGTGCTGGGGGTGGTCACCTTGTCCTCCTAGCTGCTGGCCGTGGTGGTGCGGTAGGCGTCGAGCCAGTCGGCGACGGCTGGGACGGCGGTGTGCCGTTGCAAGGCGCCGGCGACGTTGTGGAGCTGGCGGAGCAGCCGGTCGGAGCGGACGTCGGGGAGGTAGCTCAGGACGCGGTGGGCTGCTTCGGCGGCGGCTTCGGGCTCGGGTCTGGACCTCACTGCATGCTGGATCGCGACGTCGCCCAGATACAGGGCGCGGTTGCGGGCGAACTGGTCGCCGTGCAGAAGTACGGCCTGCTCGGCGCCGGCGGCGGCTCGCTCGTGCTGGTCGAGGTCGGCACGGGCCAGGGCTTCGAGGCCAGCGAGCTCGGCGGGGGTGAAGAAGGTGAGCCAGTCGGGGTCGGCTTCTGCGGGGCCTTGGGCGTAGAGGTGGTGGGCGCGGACGATGGCCCGGTCGGTGGCGTCGGCATCGCCGAGGAGCGCCCAGCCTCCGGCTTCGCGCATGGCCATGAGGGCGAGCATGCGGGCGGATCCGTAGGTGCGTACCGCGCTCTGGGCGCCTTGGGCGGCGGCTACGGCCTCACGGGGGCGCCCGGATGCCTTGGCGACCAGGGACAGGCACCCGAACGCGTGGCCTTCAAGGGCGAGGTCGTCAGCGATACGGGCCGCGGCGAGGGCTTCGCCGTACAGGCTGCGCGCGTCAGCGGGGCGGCCGGAGTCGAAGGACAGCCATCCGGCCGCGACCGACAGATGGCCGGTGGCGATGCGCAGCTGGCGCCCAGTGCGTTCGGTGTAGCTGCCGTCTTGTAACCACTGGTAGGCAGTGTGCATCGCGGTGGACGCGGACCGGCGCAGCTGCGCCGATCCGTGCTCGGTGTCGTGGGCGTAGATGGCGGTGACGGTCCGCGAGACCGTGCGGACGTCGGCGGCCCCGATCCGGCCGGTCCGTTCCGCGGGCAGAGGAAGCAGCGCCAGGGCGGCACCGGCGCCGTCGAGCAGGAAATCGCGGCGGTCCACCGAGGCCTGCGACAGGTGGCTCGTCGTCGCGGTGGCGGGGGCCGGTGTGGCGGTGAAGCCCAGTTCCGACATCGCTCGGCCGCTGATCTGGGTGAGGATCCGCCGGTATACGGCTCGGGGCAAGGTCACGTCCCCGTCCTCCCAGGCGGCGACCAGCCGCGCGGTGCAGCCGACGTTCTCCCCCATGCTCGCTCCGGTGTCGACGACGAACTTGGCGAACTCGCTTCGGGACATCTGCAAGTCCAGCTCGCGTACGGAACGCAGCTGGGCGTTGGGGGGATGCCGTCTGCCGGCCATGCTCCATCTCCATATCCAGGCGGGTGGATGCCGAGACCGTACCGGTCCCGCCCAGGACATGCCCGCCAGTCGGGCCCATTTCACCCCGCCTGGGCGGCAATTACATCGCTCTTGCATCGCCGCGGCGTCGAACCCGCCGTACGGCGGCTGCTTGCGTGGACCTGGGACACGAACGCCAGCCTCGGGAGGCCCTCATGCCGGACACCTTTGCCGCTCTCAGCGCCCTCGTGCCGTCCGGGGTGGGGGCGGCACCGATAGGCGCCGTGGCGGTGTACGCCGTCGTCCCGTCCGAGGCCGACTCCCTACGGGTACTGGACGAACTGCGGTCCTACGCCGCCGGACAGGGTTGGCACGTTCCGGCCGGCTGCGCGGCGGTGGACGTCGGCCCGCTCGGCGCGGACCTGAACCGGTCGGGGTGGCTGCGGGTGCGGCGCACGGTTCAGGCCCAGGCGGTCACCGGGCTCGTCGTGCCGTGCTTCGCCCACATCGGCTACCGGTGGGCTGACTGGAACCGCGAGTGGACGTGGCTGCTGAGGCACGGCCTCTTCGTTGTGGCCACCGATCCCACCGAACTGTCCGTCGGAGTCTCTCCAAAGGAAGTGACACACCCATGAGCGGCTTCCACAGCGTCGTACACGATCCCGACGGGCGACTCGGGCACGAGCTGCCGCTCGACCGCGAACCGCACTTCCGGCTGGCCGCGTCCGTCCTGGCCTGGACGCCGGAAACGGTGCCGCCGGTGGCGGATACCGCGCTCGCCGTGCTGGAGCTGACCGGGCACGCGCGGCTGCTGCGTGACGAACTCGCGGACCGGATCGGGCGGCTGCCGGACGACTGCGAACTTCGCCAGCTCCTCACCTACTCCTTGGGCGAGGCGAACCGTCGCCTGTCGCCGGCGGCGGCATCCCCGTGCGGTGACCTCGCCCACGCGCAAAACCGCGCCCGCCTCCTCCAGGCCCTGTACGGCGCACTGGATCGGCTGGAGGCAGAGCACCCCGTAAGCGGCCTGTCCCCACGGTCACGGTCCGGAGCACAAGCACACGAGGTTCGCCCCCTCACCGGCGGCTGAACTCCACAGCTCCCGCCCCGGCCAGGGGCGGGCAAGCGGGCCGCCGGGGGAGAACCCGTGCGGTCCGCGGCACCACACGGTTCGGGCAGTGGGCCCGTGCCGGAATCGGCAAGGAAGGAAGAGCCCAATGGAGAAGTCCAAGTCCGGTATCGCCGCAGCCAGCATCCCGGCGCCCGCGCAGCACATCGAGGAGATCACCGGCCCCGTGGTGATTGCCGTCGACGTCGAGGACGAGGAGTAGGTCTCCTCTCCCGCGTCCTGACCTGGCGCCCCTCCCCTCGGCCCCGTTGGGGCCCGGGGAGGGGCGCCCCTCGCTCTTTGACCCGTCTGGAGGTTGCAGTGATTCACGTGTTCGTCGGGCCGACCCTGCCACGGTCCGAGCTTGCCCTACCCGGCGTACGGCCGTGGCCGCCTGTCCGGCACGGCGACCTGTTCGACAGCGCGATTCGCGCAGGCGACACGGCGCTGATCATCGACGGGGTGTATCACCAGGCGCCGGCGCTGCGGCACAAGGAGATCCTCGAGGCGATGGGCCGGGGAGTCCGGGTGATCGGTGCCGCGAGCATCGGTGCGCTGCGGGCGGCCGAGCTCGCGCCGTACGGGATGCTCGGCGTCGGCAGTGTCTACGCCGCCTACGTCCGCGGGGACATCGACGGCGATGACGAGGTGGCGGTCGGGCAGGCCCCGGACGGGACGTCGACGGCGCTGACGTGGCCGCTGGTCAACGTGCGGCACGTCCTGGCGCTCGCCAAATCCGCCGGGGTCATCGATGCCGAGCGGGCTACCACGCTCCTCGCGGCGCTGCGCGCGATCTACTACCCCCAGCGCACGTGGGCCGCCGTACGGGCGGTGTGCCAGCGCGAGGGCGAGAGCGCGTTGGTCGACTGGCTGGCCAGGCAGCGGGAGCAGGACCGGTACTTCGGTGACCTCAAGCGTGTTGACGCGCTCGCCGCCGTACGGACCGCGCTCGGCTCCGGCCCGACGACCGGTTCGGGCTCCGGCCCCGCGCCGGTGTGGGAGACGGCCTACTTCCGGCGCTGGTCCAACGCCTTCGCCCGCGAACGCCTGGACGGGACCGCGCTGTCCACCGAGGACCGCCTGGTCTACCAGCAGGTCTTCGACCCCACGTTCCGCGAGAAGTGGACGGCCTACCTCGAACACCTCTCACAGCATCCCGCCGACGGCGGGCCGGGGCTAACTCTGCCCGAACGGCTTGCCCGGGTCTCGGACGGGGATCTCCCGGCCGACCGCGTCTTCCATCCGCAAGTCGACCTGCGCAACGAACGGACCACGGCGGTGCTCCTGGCCGGCGAGACCGTACACGACCGCCAGGCCGTCGCCTGCTATGCCGATGCCCTCGCCCGGTATCGGCGCGAGCGCCCGGGGTTCTCGGCAGCAGCGGTGCGCGAGGAAGCCGCACGCGCCCTGTTGCTGCGGGTGTGGCGCTGCCTGGAGCGCGAGTTCGACGTGGAGGCGTCCGCGCGGGGGCTGGTGTGCGGGGCGCGTGCCGTGGAGGCAGCCAAACGGCTGGTGCCCGGATTCCTGGAGGAGACCACGAGAAGGGAGGCGGCCGGTGTCGTACGTTGAGGAAACGCTGGCGCTGCCCGGCACGGTGCGGGCCCGGATGCCCGAGAAGACCTGGGCCGCTGTGGCCGGGCACCTGCCCGAGTTCGGCATTACCCGGGTCGCGGACCTGACCGGCCTGGACTGCATCGGCCTTCCGGTCTTCACCACGATCCGCCCGGCATCGCGGACCTTGACCACCGCGCAGGGCAAGGGCGCCACGCCTCTGCTGGCGAAGCTGTCGGCCGTCATGGAAGCGATCGAGCTGTGGCACGTCGAGCAGCCGCTGCCAGTCATCGCCTACGGCCCGGCCGCCGAAGTCGCCCCCGGCTGCCCGCTGGCCGCGCTCCCCCAGACTGCCCCGTACCCCGAACGTGCCCTGACCCGGATGCGATGGGATTGGGCAGCCGGCACCGCTGTGGTGAGCGGGACGACGGTTCTGCTGCCGGTCGACCTGGTCCGTCGCCGGGCGCAGCGGCCCGCGTGGACCCCGGATGTGTGGCGCGCCACCAGCACCGGACTCGCGTGCGGCAATACCCGGGACGAGGCACTGCTGCACGCCTTGTTCGAGGTGGTGGAGCGCGACGTGCTGTACCGGGACGGGCAGGTGGGCGGGCGCCAGCGCACCCTGATCGCGCCCGGGACGGTTGAGGACCCGCACGGCCGGGAGGTGATCGGGCGGCTGGCGGCTGCGGGCATGTCGTTGGAGATCTCGCTGGTGGACGGTCCGTACGGGTTGCCGGTGTGTCTGGCGTACCTGTGGTCGGAGGACTACCCGGTCGTCTTCGCCGGCGGTGGCTGCCACGGCAGCCCGGCGATCGCGTTCACGCGGGCGGTGACTGAGGCGGCGCAGTCGCGCCTCGCCGCGATCGCGGGGACCCGGGACGACCTCCCCTCCGACCCGGGCAGCTTCGACGCCATCGCCTTCCGCCCGGCACCAAGCGCAGGGCTTGCGCCGTGGCCGCAGGCGGCGGCCCGATTCGCCCCAGTCGGCGGCACTTTCACCGAGCAGGCCAGAGCCGTGGCCCGCCGGATAGCTCACGTCACCGGGCACGAACCGGTGGTCCTCGACCTGTCGGCCACCGGCGGTCTCGTTCACGCCGTGCAGGTGATCTGCCCAGGCACCCGCTCACGGATCGGAAGGTTGATGCCCCGGTGAACACCGAACACGCCACGGCTGTGGCGCCGCTCGCGCCCGGTACGACGCGCTCGTCGCAGTACGACGCCTTCCATGCTGCTCGGGCCCGCACCGATCTCGTTGCCCGCCTGTACGCCGAGGCGATGGGCGAGGACTACCCGGCCGAGGTTGCGGCCTCCAGCTCCTGCGACTGGCCCCTGCTGGGGCTGATGGCCGCCCGCCTGCGCATGAGCCCCGGCCAGCTCCTCGTGGACGCCGGATGCGGCACCGGCGGTATCGGTCTGTGGCTGGCACGTGCTCTCGCCGTCCGCCTGGACGGCTTCGACCTCTCACCCGTCGCCGTCGCCCAAGCCGCCGCCCGTCGCTCCCACTTCCTCGCCGCCAGGGCCGATCGCGCGGTCTTCCGCGTCGCCGAGCTGGAGAACACCGGCCTGCCCACCGCTCACGCCCACGGCATCGTGTGCGTGGACGCCCTCGGCCGCGCGGCCGACCGAGGGGCGGCGCTACGCGAACTCGGCCGCGCCCTGACCCCCGGCGGCCGCCTGCTCGTCACCCGGGCGCTGCGGCGCGGTGCGGAACCGGCATGGCACCAGCAGGTGGCAGCCGCCGGGCTGGCCCAGGAGCACCTGGATGAGAGGCCCCAGGAACCCGCGGTGTGGGAGCGGCTCTACCGGCTGTGGATCGCCCACGGCGACGATCTGCGGCGCGAGCTGGGCCAGGCGGCCGCCGAGGCGATGCTCCACGAGGCGCACCAGGTGCTTCCCACCCTGCCCAGACGGCGGGCGGTCCTACTGACCCTGCGGCGCCTTCCTCGCACCCCGGACAGCCCGGAAACGGCCGCTAGGATGGCCGAGCTCAGCCACCCGCCCGGCAGGCCCGCGTCCATCGAGAGGACCCCGCAGTGACCCAGAACCGCGTCCGTGCGGCGGTGTTCTCGGCCGGATCCTGGGGCACCGCGGTGGGCAAGATCATGGCGGACGCCGGCACGAGCGTGGTCATGCACGCGCGGCGCAGCGAGATCGCCGACGCGATCACCACGACCCGCCGCAACCCCGGCTACTTCCCGGACATCGAGCTGCCGCACAACCTGACGGCCACCACCGACCCGGCCGCAGCCCTTGACGGTGCCGACTTCCTCGTGCTGTCCATCCCCGCGCAGTCCCTGCGGGCGAGCCTGGCGGCCTGGGCCCCACACATCGGTACAGACACCGTGATCGTGTCGCTGATGAAGGGCATCGAGGTCGGCAGCGGGCTGCGGGCCAGCCAGGTCATCACCGAAGTGACCGGCATCGGCGCCGAGCGGGTCGCGGTGCTGTCCGGCCCGAACCTGGCCCGCGAGATCATGAACGGCCAACCCGCAGCCGCGACCATCGCCTGCCCCGACCAGGACGCCACCCACCGCGTCCAACAGGCCTGCCACACCTCGTACTTCCGGCCCTACACCAGCACCGACGTGACCGGCTGCGAGCTCGGCGGCGCCGTGAAGAACGTGATCGCCCTCGCGGTCGGCATCGCCTCCGGCATGGGAATGGGCCACAACGCGCAAGCCATGCTCATCACCCGCGGCCTGGCGGAGACCACCCGCTGGCCGTGGCCATGGGAGCCCACCGGCGACCCTG